>CANRBP010000039.1 GCA_947628875.1 uncultured Lachnospira sp. | reverse complement strand
GATATTGACATGAATTTAAGCTATGCGCAGGGCATAGCGAAGCCTGAGCAAGATGAAGAGGAAGCGGTTGTGCCGAAGTTTATCAGCGGCGCTTCGGGAATGCTGGAAGGAAATGAGCGCGGAACGGCATATCACCGTGTCATGGCCTGCCTGGATTATGGCGCGCTTAATGCGCCGGAGAATGATGGAGCGTTTGGAGACAGGCTGGAAAATGAAATCAGCAGGCAGCTTGCGGAGATGGCCAGGGAAGAAAAAATTTCACAGGCGCAGGCGGAATGCGTGCGTCCGCGTGATATTGCAGCTTTTTGCAGCAGCGGGCTCGGGCAAAGAGCCGCCAAAGCGGCGGCGGCCGGCGAAATGCGGCGCGAGCAGCCGTTTGTATTTATGGAGAAAGAACAAGAAACGCAGGATATGCAGGATGCGCAGCTTATCCAGGGTGTAGTTGACCTGTATTTTGCGGAAGATGGCGGACTGGTTATTGTAGACTATAAGACAGACCGTGTTGACAAGGGGGAAGCCGGAGAGAGAGAGCTTGCAAACCGTTATGCCGTCCAGCTTTCATATTATGCAAAAGCGCTGGGGCAGCTTACAGGATTGCCGGTGCGGGAAAAAATTATTTATTCATTCTCGCTCGGCAAGGCCGTACCGGTGTGAGAAAATATAAAAAACCGCATCAATTCAGATATTATGAAGATGCAATAAAATTAATTCGCGAAAGAAAAAGATTGAAGTTATGAAGCGCTTGCGATATAATACACAATGCACGGATTGACATTAAGCGTGAAATTCAGTCCTTTTGGAGAATGGAGGTAATTATGTTTAGGACATACAGCGTTAAGTATAAGAGTAAGAGCAAGATGCCGTCAACGCCGGAGGAGGCTGATAAGATAAGGCAGACAATATTGAATGAGACGGCGGCAGCCGATGTTGAAATATTGGACGATGGACAGATAGTGCGAATTGACGCGGCGGAGGAAGATTTTCCTGAAGTTATGAATATGGTTGTCAACGTATTCCGGAGGCTTGATGATAAGTCGGAAGTTTCCTATAAATTTGCATTAAACAGGGAATAATTGTGAAGCGTGAGCCTGTGATGCCGGCGGCGTCATAGGCTCGCGGCATGTTCTGACAGCAGTCGGAGAGGAGAAAGAATTGTCTGATATAAGAAAAGAAATAGAGAAGCGGAGAACTTTTGCGATTATATCACACCCGGATGCCGGGAAAACAACTTTAACGGAAAAATTCCTGCTCTATGGCGGCGCCATTAACCTGGCTGGTTCGGTCAAAGGCAGGAAAACGGCAAAACATGCAGTGTCTGACTGGATGGAGATAGAGAAGGAGAGAGGTATCTCGGTAACATCGTCCGTTTTGCAGTTTAACTATGGCGGTTACTGCATAAATATTCTGGATACGCCGGGTCATGAGGACTTTTCGGAGGATACGTACAGGACGCTGATGGCGGCCGATTCTGCGGTGATGGTCATTGATGCGTCAAAGGGCGTTGAAAAGCAGACGATAAAACTGTTTAAAGTCTGCGTGATGCGCCATATACCGATTTTTACATTTATCAATAAAATGGACAGAGAGGCTAACGATCCGTTTGAACTTCTTGACGAGATCGAAAATGTACTGGGCATAAGCACATGCCCGATAAATTGGCCTATCGGCTGCGGCAGGGCGTTCAAGGGCGTCTATGACCGCAGGGACAGGGAAGTATCAATTTTTAAGGCAGCCATGAACGGCCAGAAGGAAATTGATACGAGGAAAATAGCGGTAACAGACGGTTCTCTTGAATCAGAGCTGGGTCAGGATTTTTATAACCGGCTGCTTGATGAGATTGAGCTGCTCGATGGCGCAAGCGCTGAGTTTGACCTGCAGGCGGTACGCGGGGGCAGCCTGACGCCGGTCTTTTTCGCTTCGGCGTTGAAACATTTTTGCAGCATTTCCTGGAAATGACAACGCCGCCGCTTCCGAGAAATTCCTCGGCAGGCATTATAGATCCGTTTTCACAGGATTTTTCGGCATTTGTATTTAAGATACAGGCAAATATGAATAAGGCGCACAGAGACAGGGTGGCGTTTATGCGCATCTGCTCGGGCAGATTCAGCGCCGGTATGGAGGCCATGCATGTACAGGGAGGCAAAAAGATCAGGCTTTCACAGCCGCAGCAGATGATGGCGCAGGAGCGGCATATAGTTGAGGAAGCTTATGCAGGCGATATAATCGGCGTATTTGACCCGGGTATTTTTTCAATAGGCGATACGATCACGAACGCCGGCACGCAGTTTAAATTTGAGGGCATACCTACATTTGCGCCGGAGCATTTTGCGAGGGTCAGCCAGATGGATACCATGAAACGCAAGCAGTTTATCAAGGGAGTCAGCCAGATCGCGCAGGAGGGTGCTATCCAGATATTTCAGGAATTTAACAGCGGCATGGAGGAGATTATCGTGGGCGTCGTCGGTGTTCTTCAATTTGAGGTTCTGGAGTACAGGCTTAAAAATGAGTACAATGTGGAGATAAAACTGGAGACGCTGCCGTATGAGCATATACGGTGGATAGAAAATCCTGAGGAGATAGATATCAGCCGCATTACAGGCACATCTGACATGAAGAAGATAAAAGACCTCAAAGGGGATCCTCTTCTGCTGTTCGCCAACAGCTGGAGCGTCAATATGGTGCTTGAGCGCAACAAAGGCCTCAGGCTCTCGGAGTTTGGCATGGGCAGATAGCGCCAGCCGGTATTTTCATGTTTTTATAAAAAATGGCAGGTGAAATTTGTTTGCAACGGCCTGAAAATATGATAACATAATCGTACAAAGCAGAAGATATTGATTGGAGTTTCCGTATTTTAGTGAAAAGGTGGTAAAATTGGCATACAGCAGCAAAAATTTTCAAAGAAACAGGCGGTTCATGCAGCGTTTTTGGATAGTACTGCTGGCGGCAGTGCTGTCATGTTCGTCAGCTGCCGGATATTTGGCGGTAAGATCGCCGTTATCGCTGTGGGCGCAAGAGCAGAAGACCGGAAAAATCAGTCCGGGAGTAACGGGGGTCAGGATCCGCACTTCGCCGGATACAAGTACGTCTGACAATATTATTACGACAGTCAATGAAGGTTTCTCGTTTGATATACTGGATATAAAGTATACCAGCGATACATATTTCTGGTACAAGGTAGGGTTTTATCTGAATGGTTCGTACCGAGAAGGTTTTGTGTCAGGAATGTATGTGACGCTGGACAAACAGTTGGATTATACGGAAGATGCGGACTTTGAGGCATATCTGGACGAGCAGGGCTTTCCGGAGTCATACAAAGACGGCCTTCGGCAGCTTCATGCAAAATATCCGAAATGGGTGTTTATAGCTGATTTTACAGGAAAAAACTGGAATGATGTGGTTGAAAACGAGAATCTGCTGGGACGCAGCCTGATTTATTCAAGTGCGGTAAGTTCATGGAAATCCACTGAGCAGGGATGTTATGATTGGCTGTCCGGCAGGTGGATAGAGCTTGACAGCGGCGGCTGGGTGCAGGCTTCCAGTGAGCTTGTGCAGTATGCGCTTGACCCGCGGAATTTTTTGAATGAGACGAATATTTTTATGTTTGAGGATCTTTCTTACAACAGTTCGGTTCAGTCCGAAAATGGAGTCGGAAATGTCATCAAAGGTACTTTTATGGAAAATTCCGGCCATCAGCTGGATTATGACGGTAAAAGCTATACATATCAGTCGGCGCTGATGCTGGCTGGCCGGCTGTCAGGCGTCAGTCCGTACCATCTGGCGACCCGTATCATTCAGGAGCAGGGTACGAAGGGGCAGGGAAACAGTATCTCCGGCAGCGTTTCAGGTTATGAGGGATATTACAATTATTATAATCAGGGCGCTTATAAGACGGCTGACGCCAGTGCGGTGCAAAACGGGTTGAAATATGCAAAGCGTACAGACGAGAGCACGATGCGGCCATGGGACACGAGAATGAAGTCGATCATCGGAGGAGCGGTGTACATAGGCAGCAGTTACATAAACCGCGGGCAAAATACGCTTTATTATGAAAAGTTTGATCTGATTTCCCCATACTGGCATCAGTATATGACAAATGTGCTGGCGCCAAGGAGCGAATCGCAGACAGCATCGAATGCTTACAGCAGCGAGACAAAGAACAGCACTGCGCTGGCGTTTGTTATCCCGGTTTATGAAAATATGCCAGATGAAGCCTCTGCGCTTCCGCAGGGAGACGGAAGTCCGAATAATGCCCTGAAAAGCCTTGATGTTGACGGATATGCACTGACGCCTACATTCAGCACATATACGCAGTCGTATGACTTAATCGTTGAGCCTGATGTCAGGGGGATTACGGTCAGTGCGTCAGCAGTTGATTCAGCTGCAAAAATTACCGGTGACGGATATCATGAGCTGAATGCAGGTTTAAATATTATTGAGGTAAAAGTTCAGGCAAAGAACGGTGAAATCCGCACATATACGCTTTCTGTTGTACGTCAGGAAGAACCGGACGTGAATGATAAGCCTGACGTGAATGAAGAGCCGGACGTGAATGATGAACCGGACGTAAATGAAGAACCTGATGTGAATGAAGAACCTGATGTGAATGAAGAGCCGCAGGCAGGGTACAGCTGCGATCTGGAACTGAATAAAGATGCCGGGGTGATCTACGGTATGCCGGCCGGCAGTCTGGCGCAGGGTGTTTTGGACAGCTTCTCATTTGTCAATGGAGCATATGGGAAGGTATATAACGCCGCAGGCAGCGAGGATAGCGGAACAGTTGGAACCGGCAGCAGGATTGTTGTCTATGACGGTTCGGGCAATACGCTGCTGTCATGTACCGCAGTTATTTTTGGTGATGCCAATGGAGACGGCAGTATTGAACTGC
This sequence comes from uncultured Lachnospira sp., assembly GCA_947628875.1. Lineage (GTDB taxonomy): Bacteria > Bacillota > Clostridia > Lachnospirales > Lachnospiraceae > Lachnospira. Next base: position 8,249 of record CANRBP010000039.1, on the reverse strand, counting down.
TTGACATTGTGTGCCTCAAAAAGCATATGCTGAACCAGGGCGGACTTGACGGCGCATTCTATATGGCTGCTGATGTCAACCGTGATGGCAAAGCAGACCTGCTGGATATCGTGGCGATTAAAAACCATATGCTTGGCAGAAAATTGATTTCACAAAAATAGTCAGAAACGAGGTTAATTGTGAAAAATTTTAAATATATTTGTATAGTCCTGATGGCGTTTCTGTTTGCTGCAATTTCGGCAAATAGCGTAAAGGCGGCAGGTTCGGCGACTATTTCTATCGCCTCTGCCAGCGGCCAGGTGGGCAGCGAAGTTTCTGTAAATATCACAATATCATCTGATGAGGAGATAGGAGCAGCTGATATCTTCCTGTCGTATGATGCAAGCATGCTTGAGGCTGTATCAGGTTATGACGTTGGAGGAAGCGGCACGATCCATTGGGTGGATACGGATACATATAAGCAAAAGAGCAGAACGGTAACATTCAAGATACTCAAGGCGGGACAGTCTTCGATACAGGTGACAGGCGCGTCCAAGGTCGCAGGAATGAATGATGGCAGTTATATGGAACTTAACAAGAGTTCTGGCACGGTAACAGGAAATGCGCCGGCCAGCTATTCTTCGGACAACACGCTTTCATCGCTTGCAATAAGCCCGGGTGAGCTTTCGCCAGCGTTTTCCCCGAATGTGACTGAGTACAGGGCATCGGTCGGAGCGGATTGCGACAAGCTGGTTGTCAGCGCAGTTGCTAACCATTCCAAAGCAAGCATACGCGTATCCGGTACAAGGATGGATCCAGGCGACAATATCACCAGGATCACGGTAACTGCTGAGAACGGTTCAACGCGCGTTTATACTATTTATACGACAAAAAGCCAGGCGCAGGAGCAGACAGAACCTACAACGGCCGCAAATGAAGAACCTCTGCCGGAAATAGAAGTAGATAACCACAAATATCAGATAAGCTCGGATTTTGAGGCTCATCCGCTGCCGGAAGGATATGAGTCTGCTGAAATTGAGTATAACGGCATTAAGCTGCTGGCCGGTGTGGGCGCTGGCACGCAGCTGACGCTGCTGTATCTGGAAAGCATCGGTGATGACGGTATTTCTGGGTTTTATGTGTATGACTCTGTCTCAAATACTTATACGCTTTACAATGAAGTTGCCCAGCCGGATATAACTTATGTGATTTTGCCGATTACGGATGCTATGGAAAAACCTATGGGATTTAACAAGGTTACAGAGTATACGATCAATGATAAGAAAGCGTCCGTGCTCATGTCAGATGACGGCACATACTGCCTGTTTTATGGAGTGAACTCCAGCGGCGCAGCCGGGTGGTACTGCTATAATATCAAAGACAAGACGATCTGTTCATATTATGAGAGGCAGAAACAGGTTTCTGAGGATGCGCCGATTATTGTAGATGTCAGTGACAACAAGGGCGTATGGAAATGGAAACTGCTCTCGTTAGCTATGGGGATAGTAGCGGTCGTGGCGATTGCCGTTGCCGCCGTGCTTGCGCGTTCTGCCGTCAAAAACCGCCGGATGCTGATACACACGATACATCAGAGCACATCAGACTATAGCAGCGGCGATGATGGCTTTGAGGAAGAATTTGATGATGATGAAGAATATGAAGACGGCAAAGACGATGATGGGCAAGATGACGACATCTTGGATATCACGCATGTAGATGAAGATAAAGAAATATGACGGCCGGAGAGATTTTGTTATAATTATTGAGTTTCCGCATTTTAATTTAGCCTGTGTCAAAAACGCACATCACGGAACGTGATGTGGCGATTGTGTACAAAATCGCATCTGGAAAACTGATTTTCCGAATGCGATTTCTGTACACAATGGCAATGCTGCCGCAGCAGCATGCCTTTTGACACAGGCTAAATTAAAATGCGGAAACTCAAATATAATTAAATGGTGGAGGCCGTTCTGTCTGCATATAATGAAAACAAAATAAAATTCCTGTTGGTGGATATGGCAGACCAGAAACTTGAAAATCTGTTGAATGTAAGTTTGGATGCAACGAATGAGGAGCGCCAGAAATCGCCTGATCTGGCGGCGGGTTATGACGCACAGGAAAAAACGTGGGAGCTGATTGTCAAGTATGCAGGCAGTTTAGATCCTCTGCGTGATAAATATCCGGAAGTTAAGGTTACAGAGCTGTTAAACCAGTATGCGGTTCTCGTTGCGCCGCAGCCGTTGGTGGAACCTATTTCTATGGAACCGGCTGTTGAGTTTGTTGAAAAGCCGAAAAGGTTATATTTTGAACTTTCAGCAGGTAAGGCGGAAAGCTGTATTCAGCCGCTGCAGGCAGGTGCAGGAAATCCATACCGGCTGTTTGGGAAAGGCACGATCGTTGCGGTAATTGATACGGGCATAAATGCCGCCAGCAGCGAATTCCGCAATCCGGACGGAAGCACAAGGCTTTTGTACATTTGGGATCAGGTTAGCGGCGAGGAGTATGACCGGGAGCAGATTGATGCTGCACTGCTGTCCGGAAGCATGATTCCGGGCAGAGATATTGCAGGACATGGTACAAATGTTGCGCGGATCGCATGCGGCAATTATGGCGTTGCGCCGCAGTCAGATATTATTGCGGTGAAAATGGGAGTGGCGGAGCCGGACTCTTTTCCAAGGACGACACAGCTGATGCTTGCAGTGGATTACGTTATCAGAAAAGCTGTTGCACACAATATGCCAGTGGCTATCAATATAAGCTTTGGCAATAATTACGGAGATCATACAGGGCAGTCATTGCTTGAGTCTTATATAAATGATGCGGCAGGCAGCTGGAAGTGCGTGTTCTGCATTGGAAGCGGAAATGAAGGACTGGGAGCCACCCATGCAAGCGGACGGCTGTCAGATGACGCAGAACAGACAGTGGAGCTTGCCATAAGTCCATATGAGACATCAGTAAATATACAGATATGGAAAGATTATTGGGATGATTTTGAAGTTGAGATCATTACTCCGTCAGGAAATAACCTTGGAAGAATCGGGCGGTATGGACAGGTGAGGCGCATCAATGCCGGCGGCACGACTGTTTTGGCTTATTATGGCCAGCCATCGCCGTACAGCATACGCCAGGAAATTTATATTGACCTGATCCCGTCAGGCGATTATATTCAGCAGGGACTGTGGAGGTTCCGGCTTATACCGTTTTCCATAGTGTCAGGGCGCTATGACATGTGGCTTCCTGCAATCAGTGCGCTGAATGAGGGAACAGGTTTTACAAGTCCGGACAGCAGCCTGACTATCACGGTTCCGGCAACGGCGCAGAAAGTGGTGAGCGTTGGCGCTTATGATGCCCGTACACGCACGCCTGCTCCGTTTTCAGGCAGAGGCTTTGTGGCTGGCATAAGCGCGACTGCATATGTAAAACCGGATATTGTGGCGCCTGGCGTGGATATACGGCTGAGTGAGACGGTTGTGGTCAGCGGAACTTCGTATGCAACGCCGTTTGCGTGCGGTGCGGCCGCGCTTCTTATGGAATGGGGGATCGTCAAAGGGAATGACCAGTATCTTTACGGCGAAAAGGTGCGCGCATATTTGATACGCGGGGCGCGGCAGCTGCCTGGCTTTATGCAGTATCCGAATAATCAGGTCGGATACGGCGCATTGTGCGTGCGTGACAGCATTCCCGTATAAATGCGGATCATATCAGCGCCGATGCCAAAAAATCAAATGAGTTTGATTGATTTATAAGGCAGGCAATGTTAATATGGATAAAACAGCACCCGGAGCTTTGGGAATCAGCCCGGAATGAATAATCTGGAAATTTTGTGGCATCCTGAAGACAGGGCGGAAGGTATATTTGCAAGGAGGTATATTAAAAAATGGCGGTTATAGTTGTAACAGACAAGAATTACCAGGCGGAGGTCGCAGAGAGCGATAAGCCTGTTCTGCTGGATTTCTGGGCAGAGTGGTGCGGACCGTGCCAGCAGATGGCGCCGGTTGTTGAAGAAATAGCAGAAGAGTATGGCAGCATCAAGGTGGGCAAGGTCAATGTGGACGAGGAAATGGAACTCGCACAGAAATTCCATGTAGTTTATATCCCAACGCTGGTTCTTGTAAAAAACGGCGAAGCAGCGGCAACGCATGTCGGATACAGCGGAAAACAGGAACTGCTGAATGAACTCGGGATAACCGGGTAAAAACACGGCAGGCTGCCGCTTTAAAGCGGCAGTTTTGCCGGACAGGATTAATCTGCATTAAAGATTAGGACTGATTTTCTGCATTCATATATCTGCGGTAATGCAGCGGCATATTATTTCTTTGCAGCGCAGTATTTTTGCGCGTCTCAATGGCAATTGAATCAAAAAAGCATTTCCAGAGGCTCTGGAAAGCGTCCTCCTGCTGAGAAACAGGAGAAAATCTTTCCAGCTGCGCTTCAGTTATCCCATCAGCGAAAATATGACCCTGGCAGGCAGAGTGAAGTACCGCAAAATTGCGCCGCGTGTCGAGTATCAGCCAGTTTTCATTGTGCAGGCGGTCACTGAAATGTTCGGCAAGCAGGCAGGCAACATTGTTTTTTGGTGCAATGCGCCCGGCCAGTACGCCGTTTGCCAGCTCTTCAAAACGTATAAATTCCAGATAGTGGTGCGCCTCGTTAGCGACAGAACGCGCCAGCTTGAAGATATTATGGACATCGGTATCCTGCAGTGCATTAAGTATCGTGCGGCCGGTGCGGAAGGCTTTGATCAGGAAACGGTAAACATATGAAGCTTTATCAGGGCAGTCTGATAGGCATGCATAGCAGACCTGCCCATAAACATCTTCTGAAAGCTTTCTGCGTATGGAACTGGCAACTTTGTCGGCAAGTTCAGCGTCAGCCGATGTCTCAACGCGGGATTCCAAAAATGAAAGCGTTTCATAAGGCTTGCGTACTCTAACATCGGTGCGGCTTGTTCCGTCCGCCCATGCCAGATAGATGGCAGTAAAAATACTGTCTATGCTGTCATCGCACATATAAACGGTCGTGTTTCTGCTGTCATGGCCATTTGGGCAGTTAGTGTTCATAGCGATCTCCAATCTGAAGTATTCATGCAAGCGGCATTCTGTCGTCAAACAGGGATAGCTGTTTATAGCTTCCATGGTCTTCAAGTTCAAAAGTCCGGCGGCGTTCCTCGCCGGCAAGCGCATTCGTGATGGAATCTGCGTCCAGCTTTATAGGGTACATAGGTTTGCCGCAGCATGTGATAAAGTAAATGGCTCGCTTTAAGACTACGCCCATCTTTTTCAGGCCGTCAAAATCAAGCCTTGCCATTCTTCGCGCCTGAATAATCCGCCTGGCAGAGCGGACGCCGATTCCGGGAACGCGCAGCAGGGTATAATAATCCGCTTTATTTACTTCAACCGGGAACTGGTCAAGATGGCGAAGCGCCCAGTCGCATTTTGGGTCAAGCAGTACGTTGAAATACGGGGAACTTTCTGACAGAAGTTCCCGTGACTCAAAACCGTAGTAGCGCATCAGCCAGTCAGCCTGGTAAAGGCGGTGTTCGCGCAGCAGAGGGACGCCTTTTCCATCTGGCTGCTGAGGCAGGCTGCTGTCATGGTTTACGTTGACAAAGGCAGAGTAAAAAACGCGCTTTAGCCCATAGTTGCGGTAAAGAGCTTCCGCTACGGAAACAATGTGATAATCGCTTTCGTCTGTCGCACCGATGATCATCTGCGTGCTCTGTCCGGCCGGAACAAAGGACGGTTTTGATAAATCAGCATTATATCTTTTAGCAGGAAAGCTTGAATGCCTTGATAATGATCCTTCTGAAAAGGGGTCAGCGGCAGGCCGGGAGACGGCAGACTGTCTGTCGGGCAGCGCATCTGTACTGTTAAGCGTAAGTCCGGTCCGTGCATTGTTTTGTATGCCTCGCTGGATCAGGCGCATAGGCCCTAGGATCGTCTTGCGGCTCTTGTTGGGTGCAAGCTGCCTTAAACCTTCGGCTGTGGGCAGTTCCAGATTCACGCTCATGCGGTCGGCATACCAGCCGGCAGCTTCTATAAGATCGCCTGATGCGCCAGGTATGCCTTTCAAATGTATATATCCGCCAAAATGGAAGCGCGTGCGCAGCAGCATGACAGTTTCGAGCATCAGCTGCATGGTATGGTCAGGACTGTGCATGATGCCTGAACTCAGAAACAAGCCTTCGATATAGTTGCGCCTGTAAAATTCCATAGTGAGCGTGCAGATTTCCTCAGGCGTGAAAGATGTGCGTATCAGGTCATTGGATGAGCGGTTGATACAGTAGCGGCAGTTAAAAATGCATTCATTGCTCATGAGGATCTTGAGCAGTGAGATGCAGCGCCCGTCAGCAGAAAAACTGTGGCAGATGCCCCATGCGAGCGAGTTGCCGATTCCGCGGCCGTTATTTTTCCGGGTGATGCCGCTGGAGGTACAGGCGGCATCATACTTGGCAGAGTCGGAAAGAATGCGGAGCTTATCCATCAAACTGAGCTCATTTTGTACAACCATAAAGCACATCTCCTTAAAAACGAACATTTGTTTTATATCATGATAACATACAAACATTAGTTCGTAAAGGACTTTTTGTTTGAGTTTTTGCATTTTGTATTTTACTTGCGTCAAAAGGGCATGCTGCGGCGGCAGCATTGCCATTGCGCAAAGAATTTCATTTGGAAAACTGGTTTCCCAAATGAAATTTTGTGCGCAATCGCCACATCACGTTCCGTGATGAGTGCTTTTGACGCAAGTAAAATACAAAATGCGGAAATTGTATAAATTTTTTGGCGGCGGAGCATAATATTCCTGACATATTAGTCAAATATTTTTTGGAGGTAGGAGCATGAGTCAGATTTCAGAAAAAGAATTAATGGCAATCAATGAACTGCTGAGCGAGGAAGAGCTGCTGATAAAGAAGTTTCAGATGCTTTCCCAGCACACTGATGACAAGGAGATACAGCAGAAATTTGATGAAATTTCACAGAAGCATCAGGGACATTATAATACGCTGTATTCGCAGCTCGGCTAGTGCAGAAAAGCATAAAACGCTTATTTTAGAAAGGGGACATTAGTGATGGAAAATGTTTATACTGAAAAGGAAGTGCTCGGCGATGCGCTTGCAGCGGAAAAGGCTGCAACTGACAACTATAACACATTTGCTAACGAGTGTGTACACAAGGACGTGCGTGATGTTATTTTGAAATGCCTTGATCAGGAACACAGCATTCAGAATGATGTATTTCAGATCATGCATTCAAAGGGATTGTATCCAACGCCTGAGGCTGAGGAGAAGAAGGTCGAGCAGGCAAAGCAAAAGTTTTCCTGCGGCGTAAAGGAAACAAGCTTCTAAAAAGAGTATAGGTGCGGCAATGGGGCAGGGCGCATGCAGAAACTTTAAAAATGCATGCTGCGGCTGCCCTTTTTGGCACGATATTATCCGCGCCGGGAGCGCAAGTCGCAAAATGCGGCAGCTTAATCGGCATAATTGGCTGGAAATTGTAAAAAGACTCTGATATAATTATCAGGCGTTTCATTCATAAAAGAGCGGCAATTTGTAATTTTGGAAGGACGGAATTTCATAAAATGGCTAAACAGGTAAAATTTTATGCAGTGCGCAAAGGTAAGGAAACAGGCATTTTTAATGACTGGGATACTTGCAGCAAGATGGTGAAGGGTTTTTCGGGCGCAGAATACAAGAGTTTCTCTGACAGGAAGGAAGCGGAGGCATACATAAGCGGCGGACAGCCGCGCCGTCATCAGGCTGCACAGGCATATGCATTTGTTGATGGCTCTTATAATGTCTCGTCAAAGGTTTACGGCTATGGCGGTTTTCTGGAACATGACGGGCAGCGTGAGATCTTACAGGGCAGCGGAAATGACCCGGACATGGCTTCCATGCGCAATGTTGCAGGCGAAATACTCGGATGCATGGCGGCCGTGCAGAAAGCGCTGGAGCTTGGGATCAGCAGCCTCGATATTTACTATGATTATGCCGGCATACGGATGTGGGCTGATGGAGAATGGAAACGCAATAAAAAGGGGACGGCAGCCTACTATGACTATATGCAGTCAGTAAGGAGCCGGATTGAACTGAATTTCATAAAAGTCAAGGGCCATTCCGGCATCGCTGGCAATGAAGAAGCGGACAGCCTTGCCAGGCAGGCAGCCGGGATAATTCCAAATGAGGATTAGTGCGAAAAATAAGCTCGATAGCTTATTTTTCACACGGGAATTTGTGCCGGAGCGTCACAAATTCCCCTGATGGCAGACGC
>CANRBP010000038.1 GCA_947628875.1 uncultured Lachnospira sp. | reverse complement strand
GAGGGCTTGTGGCGGCAAGCATCGTTGACATTCCGGGTGCGTCAGCTGTTTTTCATGAGGGTTATATCACATATTCTGATGAGGCAAAACAAAAAATGCTTGGTGTACCGGCTGAGACGCTTGAGCGCTATACGGCTGTCAGCCGGGAAACGGCGGCAGAGATGGCGGCAGGCGCAGCAAGCAGGGCGGGTGCGCAGGTAGGCCTCTCTGTCACAGGGGTGGCTGGACCGGACATGGAGGCAGGAAAGCCGGTTGGACTGGTGTATATAGGCTGTTTCTGCTGCGGCCGCGTGCGCGTGGAGGAGCGCCATTTTAACGGCACGCGCCGCGAGATACGGGAACAGGCGGCAGAAGCGGTTCTGCAGCTTGCGCTGGAGTGCCTGCGGAACGAAAAAGAAAATGATAAAACAGAATATTGAAGCGGAACTGTCGCGATAAAGATTAAGCATACAGGATATGGCATTGCTTTCAAGCCAAACGGTGCCATATCCTGCGCTTATATCTTAGCGCGGCAGTTCCGCATTTTGTATTTTATCTGTCTCAAAAAGCGCGCAGCATGATCTTTTGGCACAGGCAAAATAAAAAATGCGGAAATTCAGACGCGATTAGGGATTGACAAGCAAAAGAAAAATATGTATATTATACTTATAATAAATATTTTTGATATTAAGAATTGCGAATATCTGTTCGTTTTTGCTTGACAGCAATATGCATTTGCTGTAATATATGGATAGCGAACAGATGTTCATAATGGCGAAAAGGAGATTATTTATGTTAAAAGATGAGAAGATGAAGGCGTTAGATGCGGCTCTTGCAAATATTGAAAAGCAGTTTGGAAAAGGTTCTGTCATGAAGCTGGGCGAGTCAGCGATGAATCTGAATGTGGAGTCGGTGCCGACAGGTTCGCTTAGTCTGGATATCGCTTTAGGGCTTGGCGGCGTTCCGAAGGGCAGAGTAGTTGAGATTTACGGGCCTGAGTCTAGCGGCAAGACAACGGTTGCGCTTCATATGGTTGCAGAGGTACAGAAACGGGGCGGCATTGCCGGATTTATAGACGCGGAGCATGCGCTTGATCCGGTATACGCGAAGAATATAGGCGTTGATATTGATAACCTTTATATATCACAGCCGGACAGCGGCGAACAGGCATTGGAGATCACAGAGACGATGGTGCGTTCCGGAGCGGTGGATATTATCATTGTGGATTCCGTGGCGGCTCTTGTGCCGAAGGCGGAGATAGATGGGGATATGGGAGACTCGCATGTTGGCCTGCAGGCCAGGCTGATGTCACAGGCGCTCAGGAAGCTGACTCCGGTAGTCAGCAAAAACAACTGTGTTGTAATTTTTATTAACCAGCTGAGAGAGAAGGTTGGCGTAATGTTCGGCAACCCGGAGACGACAACAGGCGGCCGCGCTTTAAAGTTTTACGCCTCAGTGAGAATGGACGTCCGCAAGATTGAGACTTTGAAGCAGGGCGGAGAAGTGATAGGCAACAGGACAAGAGTGAAAGTAGTTAAGAACAAGGTCGCGCCTCCTTTTAAGGAAGCTGAGTTTGACATTATGTTTGGCAAGGGCATCTCTATTGAGGGCGATGTGCTGGATCTGGCGGCAGGCATAGGCATCATTCAGAAGAGCGGCGCATGGTTTGCCTACAATGACAATAAAATCGGTCAGGGCAGGGAGAATGCAAAGCAGTTTTTACAGGAGAATCCTCAGGTTTTAGAGGAAGTGGAAGCGCAGGTGCGCGCGCATTATTTCGGGAAGCCTGCGGCTGAGGACGGCGCAGAACCATCACAGCCGGATGCGGCCGCTTGCGAAGATACAGCAGCGGCGAAGCCGTCAAGGGCATCTTCAAGGAAGAAAGCAGCCGATGAGGAATAGCATGAGGATATGGATACGGAATACGAGGTAACAGCTGTCAGGGAGCTAAACAGCAGGCAGCGTCTTGTTTATATCAATGATGAACCTGCATTTGCATTGTATAAGAGCGAACTGGAACACTATGCGCTTTGTGAAGCTTATGCAGTTCCGGCGGAGGATTATGCGGAGATTGTAAACATGCTGTCTAAGCGTGCGGCTGCACGGGCGATGAATTTGCTTAAAGGCAGGGATTATGCGGAGAAAGAGCTGCGAAGGAAGCTCAAGGCGTCTTATTATCCGGAAGAGTCTGTAGATTATGCTCTCTGCTATGTGAAACAGTTCGGATATGTGGACGATATGCGGTATGCATCAAGCTATGTGGCATTTAAGGCGCAGAGTAAGAGCAGGCGGCAGATAGAGGCTTTTTTGCAGAATAAAGGGATTGACCGGCATATTATCGAACAGGCCTGCACAGGCTATTATGAAGATGATGAAGATGCGGAACTAAAGCAGGTCGTGCGTCTGATGGAAAAGAAGCTGTCAGGCGCAGACCCGGACGGACTGGATTATATGCAGAGGCAGAGGCTGCTTGCAGCATTTTGCAGAAAGGGATTTAGCGCAGAGACAGTAGAAAAAGCGATGGATATGATTAAAGGCAGATAATGCGGCAGCCTTGAAAAAATGTTCAGACGTGCTTAAAGCCTGCACAAAGGCTGCCAAAAGGAACTAAATTCCTTGACAATCCTGAAAAATGAGTATAATATTAGTATGTTGTATGTTTGTACAATGAAAACTAAATAAGGAGGTGTTCCTGTGCAGGTTGTTATCGCTATTATTGCTACATTAGTGATAGTCGCACCTATTACATGGTTTGTTGCATCGGCGGCGCAGAAGAGGGCGGCAGATGCCACCATCGGCAATGCCAATGACAAAGCCAGAGAAATAATAGATGAAGCATTGAAAACAGCTGAGACAAAGAAAAAAGAGGCTCTTTTGGAGGTTAAGGAGGAGTCGTTAAAGACCCGCAACGAGCTGGAGAAAGAGACAAAGGAACGGCGCGCTGAGCTGCAGAAGTACGAGCGGCGTGTTCTTTCCAAAGAAGAAACTCTCGATAAAAAAATCGAAGCTGTAGAAAAGCGTGACTTGAGCCTTACCAAGCGCGAAGAAGAGATTGGTAAGATGAGGCAGAAGGTTGATGAACTTGAGCAGAAAAGACAACAGGAACTGGAAAGAATTTCAGGATTAACCTCCGAACAGGCAAAAGAATATCTGCTAAAGACTGTTGAAGATGAAGTAAAACATGATACTGCCGTAATGATTAAGACATTAGAGAGCAGGGCAAAGGAGGAAGCGGACAAGAAAGCAAAGGAATATGTTGTTTCAGCAATACAAAGATGTGCTGCTGACCATGTTGCAGAGACAACGATTTCTGTTGTGCAGCTTCCGAATGACGAGATGAAAGGCCGTATCATTGGCCGTGAAGGGCGGAATATCCGTACTTTGGAGACGCTGACGGGCGTAGAGCTTATTATTGACGATACGCCTGAGGCGGTTGTTCTTTCAGGCTTTGATCCTATCAGGCGTGAAGTAGCAAGAATAGCGCTTGAAAAACTGATTTTAGATGGACGCATTCATCCGGCCAGGATAGAGGAGATGGTTGAGAAAGCTCAGCGTGAAGTGGAAGTTTTAATCAAAGAGGAAGGCGAAGCTGCCACTCTTGAGGTTGGCGTCCATGGCATTCATCCGGAGCTTGTCAAGCTGTTGGGCAGAATGCGTTTCAGAACCAGTTACGGGCAGAATGCATTGAAGCATTCAATTGAAGTCGCACAGCTCTCAGGACTCCTGGCAGGAGAGATCGGCGTAGATGTGAAGATGGCCAAGCGTGCAGGCCTCCTGCATGACATTGGCAAATCCATTGATCATGAGATGGAGGGTTCGCATATTCAGATCGGCGTGGATCTGTGTAAACGGTATAAAGAGTCAGCACTTGTAATTAATGCAGTAGAGGCACATCATGGCGACGTTGAACCGGAAAGCCTGATCGCATGCATTGTGCAGGCGGCAGATACGATTTCTGCTGCAAGGCCAGGCGCCAGAAGAGAGACGTTGGAAACTTATACAAACAGACTTAAACAATTAGAAGATATTACCAATTCCTTTAAAGGAGTTGAAAAATCATTTGCCATTCAAGCAGGTAGAGAGATTCGGGTTATGGTTATTCCTGAAGTTGTTAGTGATTCGGATATGGTACTTATGGCTAGAGATATTTCCAAACAGATTGAGGATCAGATGGAATATCCAGGACAGATTAAAGTGAGCGTTATTCGTGAATCGCGCGTTGTTGATTATGCTAAATAAATGATCAGCGTTCATATATGGGATTGTCGCATTAAGCATTGAATATATGGAATATATTATTTTTGCAGAATTGCATGAAAATATATTTTATATAATCTTTTCTTATTGCGATAGTCCCATTTTTTGTAATATGCGGAAGTTACCTTAAATCCAGCCGGAGGCGGGCCGCCTTATTGCTGCACCGGAAAATTCCAGATAAAAAACATTAATAATATAAATAAATAGGGCATTTATAATTAATATAATTAGAAAAAAAGCTGATTAACTTCAATAAAGTAATCACAGGCTTGCAATTCTTGGACTTTCATTGTATTATAGGTTACAATGCCGCGAAGGTATAAGTTTAGCGGCAAAGACACGATTCAGTGATGAGCAGGAGGAAAAATATGCAGTACAGTGAAATGAGTAAAGAAGATTTGCTGGCATTAAAGCAGGAGCTTGATGCGCAGTATGCAGAGGCGAAAGGAAAGGGACTCAAGCTGGACATGTCACGGGGAAAGCCTTCGGCCATGCAGTTGGATGTATCTTTAGGACTGATGGACGTCATTAACAGTTCATCTAGGCTGGCTGCCTCAGACGGTACGGATTGCAGGAATTATGGCATGCTTGAAGGCATACCGGAAGCAAAAAAGCTTATGGCTGACATTATGGGAACAACGCCTGAGCATGTTATCATTTACGGCAATTCAAGTTTAAATATTATGTATGATCAGGTGTCAAGAGCTTATTCTCATGGGATTTTGGGCAATACGCCGTGGTGCAGGCTGGATAAAATAAAATTTCTCTGTCCGGTGCCGGGTTATGACAGGCATTTTGCCATTACGGAGTATTTTGGCATTGAAATGATACCTGTTCCAATGTCGCAAGATGGTCCGGACATGGATATAGTGGAGCAGTATGTGAACCAGGACGAATCGGTAAAAGGAATCTGGTGCGTGCCTAAGTACAGCAATCCTCAGGGTTTTACATACTCAGATGAGACGGTAAGGCGGTTTGCAGCGTTAAAACCGGCAGCAAAAGATTTCAGGATCTTTTGGGACAACGCCTATGCTATCCACCATTTGTATGATGATCGCCAAGATGAAATTTTAGACATTATCTCAGAGTGTGAAAAAGCAGGCAATCCGGATATTGTGTTTGAGTTTGCCTCAACGTCCAAGATCAGCTTCCCGGGTTCCGGTATCGCAGCGCTGGCTGCATCAGCGGCTAATCTTGATGAAATACGCAGGCAGCTTACATTGCAGACGATAGGCCACGACAAGCTCAACCAGCTTCGCCATGTGCGTTATTTTCAGGATATCAATGGATTAAAGATTCATATGAAAAAGCATGCGCAGCAGATGCGCCCTAAATTTGAGGCTGTTTTGAATGTTCTTGACAAAGAGCTTTCTGGACTTGGCATTGGAAGCTGGAATGCTCCGCGCGGAGGATACTTTATCTCGTTTGATGCCATGGAAGGCTGCGCAAAGGCGATCGTGGCAAAATGCAAAGAAGCCGGAGTCACGCTGACAAAAGCAGGCGCAACTTTCCCTTACGGGAATGATCCGAAGGACAGCAATATCAGGATAGCTCCATCTTTCCCAACGCCGGAGGAGATGGCGCAGGCATCGGATTTGTTCGTGCTATGCGTGAAGCTGGTCAGCATTGAAAAAATACTTGAAACGAAATATGCGTAAAAATAGCGCAGAAATGAGGATTTTATGGCAGATATTGGTTTTATTGGAATGGGGAACATGGGGTATGCCATGTTAAAGGGTGCATTAAAGAATTTCCCGGCTGACAGGATTATTTTTTCGACTCCGGAAAGCATCAGGAACGAAGAAGTCCACGCAGAAACAGGCGTGCGGTATATGCAGAGCAACGCAGAATGCGCGAACAACGCAAAGTATATTATTCTTGCAGTAAAGCCTCAGGTGTATGATGCTGTCCTGAAAAATATCCATGATGTTGTAACGCAGGAGCATGTTATTATTTCTCTTGCACCCGGCATCACAAGGGATACAGTCAGGTTAAAACTCGGCGGCAATGCGCGTGTGGTTCGCGTGATGCCTAACACGCCGGCGCTTGTAGGCGAAGGAATGACAGGCATCTGTTACGATGACAGAGAATTCAGCCTTGAGGAGCGCGACACCATCGAAAAGTTTTTCAGCTCTTTCGGAAAATCCGTCACTGTACCAGAGAGCCTGATGAGCGCCGTAGTATGTGCCAGCGGCAGTTCGCCTGCATATGTATTTATGTTTATTGAGGCGCTTGCAGACAGCGTTGTCAAATACGGCATACCGCGTGCGGACGCATACAAGCTTGTGGCGCAGACAGTGCTTGGTTCAGCGAAAATGGTGCTGGAAACAGGCGAGCATCCGGGCAGGCTTAAAGATAATGTATGTTCTCCGGGCGGCACGACTATAAAGGGAGTGGCAGCGCTTGAGGAATGCGGCCTGAGAAATGCGCTGTTTAAAGCGACAGACGCATGTTATGAGGCATGCAGCCAGATAAATAAATAATAAGCGGGGGTATATTGATATGGAACACGTTCAGCGGATTGGCAGGACGCTCAAGCATCATGGGACGATACTGGATATGTATTCAGACACCATCAGCGTGCCAAACGGCAATGTGGCATATTGGGATTTTATAGACCATAAAGGTGCGGCGGCAGTTGTTCCTGTTCTTGATGACGGAAGGATACTTCTGGTGCGCCAGTACCGGAATGCTCTTGACCGTGAGACGCTTGAGATACCGGCAGGAGGATTTAATGGCGATGAGCCTGCAATAGATGCGGCGGCGCGCGAACTCGAGGAAGAGACAGGATACTGCAGCAGCCGGCTGGAACATCTGATTTCCATAGCAACAGCGGTTGCATTCTGCAATGAAATAGTAGACATTTATGTAGCGACCGATTTAAAAAAAACGCAGCAGCATCTTGATGAAGACGAATATATTGATGTGGAAGCCTATACGCAAAAAGAAGTGGCTGATATGATATTTTCCGGCAAAATACAGGATTCCAAAACAATCGCGGCTGTAATGGCATATATTTACAGGGACGGGCATATAAATAACAGTAAATAGTTGAGATTCAGAGGCGAAAGGCTTGAAAGTAACAAAATTGCTGTCCGAATATAAATTTATGCTGATACTGCTGCTTGGCATCGTGCTGGGCACAGCCTATGCTAACCTGTCGCTGCGCATGGGATGGGGGAAATGGGATCTGTTTGACAGCAGCTTTCTGACAGCATACGCTGATATCACTGTAAACAGCATGATACTGTGGCAGTATGTGCTGCGCACGCGCATCAAAGATTTTATACTGTTGAGCGTGCTTGGAATGACGAGATTCTGCCGTCCGGTTCTGATAGCGTACCTTGTTTATCTGGGCATATGCGCAGGCGCGCTTGTAAGTTCCGCAGTCATGCACTTCGGAGTTATCGGCGTTATGGTATACCTTGCCTCGGTTCTGCCTCAGTATCTGTTTTACGGTATTGCTCTCTGGTTCCTGTACCGAATCCTGTATAAACGGAACGCGCGGCTTTCAAATATAGGCATTGTGCTTTCGGTTGCGCTGATTGTACTGCTTGTCGGAACATACACAGAGGCATATATCAATCCGGCTGTATTAAAAAGGCTGTATGGATACCTGTATTAGGCGTCCGTACAGCCTTTGTTGTGCAAAAACAGAAGTTAATAATCATAATAACTCTGCAATATCAAGCAGAAGACGTTTGGAATCTTCCCAGCCAAGGCATGGATCAGTGATGGATTTTCCGTAAATGCCTTCTCCGACCTTCTGGCAGCCAGGCTCAATATAACTCTCGATCATAATGCCCTTGACGAGATCATGGACATCTTTAGAATGCTTGCAGCTGTGCAGCACTTCTTTTGTTATGCGCACCTGCTCCTGGTAAAGCTTGCCGGAATTGCTGTGGTTTGCGTCAACGATCACGGCCGGGTTTTTCAGGTCGCGGCTTTTGTACATAGTGCAGAGCCGTATCAGATCCTCATAATGATAATTTGGTATATTCTGGCCATGCTTGTTGACGGCGCCGCGCAGGATAGTGTGCGCCAGCGGATTGCCTGTAGTGTTGACCTCCCAGTTGCGGTAGATGAATGTCTGTTTTGCCTGTGCGGCAGTCACGGAGTTCAGCATAACCGAAAAATCGCCGCTGGTAGGGTTTTTCATGCCGGCAGGCACGTCCATGCCGCTGACAGTCAGGCGGTGCTGCTGATCCTCAACGGAACGCGCGCCAACGGCGACATAAGAAAGAACATCTGATAAAAACCAGTAATTTTCCGGATAGAGCATCTCATCGGCAGGCATCATTTCGGTTTCTTCCATCACGCGGATATGCATTTTCCGGATAGCTATCAGTCCGGCAAGCAGATCCGGTTTCTTTTCAGGATCAGGCTGGTGCAGCATTCCCTTGTAGCCGGTGCCTGTCGTTCGCGGCTTATTTGTATATACGCGCGGGATAATTATAATCTTGTCTTTGACCAGTTCCTGAACCTCCTTCAGCCTGGATACATAATCAAGTACGGCATCTTCATTATCTGCTGAACATGGACCGATAATGGCCAGAAATTTATCGGAACGGCCTGTAATCACATCTTTGATCTCGCGGTCAATCTGATTCTTTAATTTGGCTGCCTTGTCCGGCACAGGATATTCAGCTTTCACCTCTGTCGGCGTCGGCAGTTTGGTTACAAATTCAAAACTCATCGCAGCTTAACTCCTTTTTCCTTAATACTTTGACTTCCTGAACAGCTATGATTATAATCTATTTATAGGAAAATGTAAATAATAAGGGGTACAAGCAAGGAGGCGGTCAGTTTATGAGAATGTATGACCTTATCATGAAAAAGCGGAACGGGCAGCCGCTCACAAAAGAAGAAATATATTATTTCGTGGAGGGGTATACAAGCGGGAAAATACCTGATTATCAGGCTTCGGCGCTGATGATGGCAATCTATTTCCAAAAGATGACGCATGAGGAGACGCTGGCGCTGACGCTTGCAATGGCTGAAAGCGGAGAACAGCTCGATCTGTCCTCAATTAATGGAGCGAAGGCGGACAAGCACAGCACGGGCGGAGTCGGTGATAAAACATCGCTTGTGCTTGCGCCAATGGCTGCCTCGCTTGGAGTAAAAATGGCAAAAATGAGCGGCAGGGGGCTCGGGCATACCGGGGGTACTATTGACAAGCTCGAAAGCTTTGACGGCTTTTTGACGGCGCTTTCCAAAGAGCAGTTCCTTGAAAATATTTCAAAAGTGGGAATGGCAATAACAGGGCAGACCGGGAACCTTGCTCCGGCGGATAAAAAACTGTATGCGCTCCGGGACGTTACGGCTACAGTTGATAACATTTCGCTTATTGCAAGCAGCATTATGAGCAAAAAACTGGCGGCCGGGGCAGGCACGATCGTCCTTGACGTTAAGTGCGGCAACGGCGCATTTATGAAAACGCAGGCGGAGGCGGAGGCGCTGGCGGAAGAAATGGTCAGAATCGGTACAGGCGCCGGGCGCAATACGACCGCCGTTGTGTCCGGAATGGATGAACCGCTTGGTTTTGCGGTAGGAAATGCGCTTGAGGTGAAAGAGGCGATTGATACGCTCAGAGGAAACGGGCCAAATGATCTCCTTGAACTTTGCCTGACGCTTGGCTCATATATTTTGATGGGGACAGGCATGGCATCAGATGAAAAATCCGCAAGAAAGCAGCTGTCAGAGGCGGTATCAAGCGGCGCCGCTCTGGAAAAATTCGCGGAATTTGTGGAGGCGCAGGGAGGGCGGCGCGAGCAGGTGTATGATTACAGCAGCTTGCCGGAAGCCAGGTTCGTAAAGGAGATATATGCGCCAAAAACAGGATATATCAGCAATATCCGCTCCGAGGAAGTTGGACTGGCAGTAATGGCTCTTGGCGGCGGCCGTGAGATAAAAACGTCTGAGATAGACCTGTCAGCCGGAGTAGTGCTGAAAAAGAAAACCGGAAGCCTGGCCGTGGAGGGGGAGACGATAGCGGTCGTGCACGGCAGCGATGAAGCCGGACTTGATGAGGCGGCAGGCAGGCTGCAAGCGGCTTTTTCGTGGTCGGAGACGCCGGTATCAGTGCCTGCGCTGGTTAAAAAGGTAATCACTTCCAAATCCGGTTGTAATTCATGAAAAAATGTGATACCATATAAACAGTAAAATCTTTATTCAAATTTATGAAAAGGAGAGTTGTGATGGAAGTAAGACCAGGAGCGAATCCAGCAGATGTAAAAAACTATGACACGGACAGGCTGAGGCATGATTTTCTTGTTCAGGATCTGTTTGTGCCGGGTGAGATCAAAACGATTTACAGCCAGATTGACAGGATTATCATCGGAGCGGCAACGCCGGCAGGACAGACGCTCACGCTTGAGGCAGGAGCAGAGCTTCGTGCCCGGTATTTCCTTGAGAGGCGTGAAATGGGCATTATCAATATCGGCGGCAAAGGCACGGTGACGGTGGACGGCAAGGCATATGACTTTAAATATAAAGACGGCATGTACATCGGCATGGGTGCAAAGGAGATAAAGTTCTCAAGCGCAGATGCAGCTGATCCTGCAAAGTTCTATTTCAACAGCGCGCCGGCGCATATGACATATCCGACAGTCTTTATCGACCCGGAGAAGGATATCCTTCCGGAGAACAAGAAAGAGCTTGGCTGCCTGGAAAGCGCTAACCACAGGACTATCAACAAATACATACTTCCAGGGCAGGTAGAGAGCTGCCAGCTGGAGATGGGTATGACATGCCTTGAGCCGGGCAGCGTATGGAATACGATGCCATGCCACACGCATGACAGGAGAATGGAAGTATATCTGTACTTTGAAGTGCCAGATGATGCGGTAGTATTCCATTATATGGGCGAGCCGACAGAGACGCGCCATATCGTCATGAGGAATGAGGAGGCCGTCATTTCGCCAAGCTGGTCGATTCATTCAGCTTCTGCGACACATGCATATACCTTTATCTGGGGTATGGTTGGCGAGAACCAGGATTTTGACGACATGGATGATGTTGATATGAAGGACCTGAGATAGCGCAGTGCGGACAGGCTGCTTTAAAATGGAAAATGATATCCTCAGAGATTTCATTTATAAAATATTTTAAGAAAAGGAGATTAAAAAATGTCAGTTAATTTTTCACTTGAAGGCAAGATTGCATTGGTAACAGGCGCTTCTTATGGTATCGGTTTTGCGATTGCAAGCGGCATGGCACAGAGCGGCGCGACTATCGTTTTCAACGATATCAAGCAGGAACTTGTAGATAAGGGTATTGCTGCATACAAGGAAGCAGGAATCGATGCGCATGGTTATGTATGTGACGTAACCAATGAAGAGCAGGTAAATGCGATGGTAGAGCAGATAACAAAGGAAGTTGGCCCGATTGATATCCTTGTAAATAATGCCGGCATCATCAAGAGGATTCCTATGTGCGAGATGACAGCAGCAGAATTCAGGCAGGTTATTGATGTTGACCTGAATGCGCCGTTTATCGTATCCAAGGCTGTTATTCCTTCAATGATTGAAAGAGGCCATGGCAAGATTATTAACATCTGCTCCATGATGTCAGAGCTTGGCCGCGAGACTGTTTCCGCATATGCGGCAGCAAAGGGCGGCTTGAAGATGCTCACAAGGAACATCTGCTCAGAGTACGGCCATTACAACATTCAGTGCAACGGCATTGGACCTGGCTATATCGAGACGCCGCAGACTGCACCGCTCAGGGAGCGCCAGCCAGACGGTTCAAGGCATCCGTTTGATTCATTTATTATTGCAAAGACGCCGGCTGAGAGATGGCTGAAGCCGGAAGAACTGGCAGGCCCTGCTGTATTCCTTGCATCAGAGGCTTCTGACGCAGTAAACGGCCATATTCTCTATGTAGACGGCGGTATCCTTGCTTATATCGGCAAGCAGCCGCAATAAAAACAGTTCAGTTTTATGATATAGAAATGCGATAAAATTTACTATATTATAAAAAATGAAAAACGCCCGGGGAAAATTGATCGATGATCAAATTCTCCCCAGGCGTTTTTTGCGCTTAATGCTTAATGTTATGGACGGAGTCCGCTGCCGCCCTGCATGGTAATAGTCTCGCCGGTAATGTAAGAAGCATCATCAGAAGCTAAAAATACGCATAATTTTCCGATATCATTTTCGGCATCTGCAAAACGTCCCAATGGAACAGCTTTGATGGTTTGTTCATATCTGTCAGGATATTCTTCTTTAAATTTTTGAAGCCCTTCTGTCATTGCCAATGGGCAGATAACATTTACGCGAATACCGTCCGGTCCCCACTCAGTTGCAGCTACCCTGGACAGGCCGCGGATTCCCTCTTTGGCAGCGGCATATGAGGATTGTGCAATCCTGCCTGCAAGTCCGGCACCGGAAGCAAAATTGATAACACACCCCTTAGATTCCTTTAAATATGGGTATGCTTCACGCATATAGAAAAATGTAGCATATAAGCCGGAATTAATGGCAAGATCAAAATCCTCTTTGCTGTGCTGTACGAGCATTAACCCGGACTTGGAAGCCTGCGCGTTATTAACAACGGCATCAAGCCTGCCGTACTTCTCAATAGTTTTTGCGATAACATTTTTTACTGAAGCTTCGTCAGCACCGTCTGCCGGAACCGTGAGTACTTCCGCACCATATTCCTCCAGCTTTGTTTTCGCCGCTTCAAGCGTATCAGCATTCCGGCCCGTAATAACGAGCTTTGCGCCAGCCTTTGCGAAAGCGGTAGAAATGCCGATGCCGATTCCTCTTCCGCCACCTGTGACAATAACAACCTTCCCATTTACCATAAGTAAAACCTCCTGAAAATAATTTGTTAATAATGATATTATAGAATTATTATATATGATTTAATTATAAATATCAACGTGAACTTCATTTGAGTTCCGGCAAAAAAACTTCATTTGAGTTCCGGCAAAAATGCCAGCTTGCTGAATCGTTTCGGTTCTGTTTTTGCGTGTAAAACAGCAAGGCGTCAGCAGCAAGGCAGCAGCGCTTCGGTTAGAATAATGCTTGACATATTCCGGCAAAATATTCATAATAACTTTGTAACTTGCGT
>CANRBP010000037.1 GCA_947628875.1 uncultured Lachnospira sp. | reverse complement strand
GAAAATCTCACAAGCGAAAGGCACAGCTGCTTCTCGCTCTGTTTTGACGGCGCAAGCACCTTGCCGCCTGATGGCGAATCAGCGCTGCCGTATTTGTTTAAAATCGATTTGATGCGCACGATCGTATAAAGGATATACGGACCCGTATTGCCCTCAAATGCAGAAAAGCGCTCCATATCGAATATATAGTCTTTTGATGCCTGATTTGAGAGATCTCCGTATTTCAATGCTGCCAGTCCTACGATCTCTGCTGTCTGGCGCGCCTCCTGCTCGGTCATATCATGTTTTTCTATATTCTCCGCAATCTTGTCGTAAACAGCCTTCTGGATATCGCCAAGCAGATATTCAAGCCGCATGACGCCGCCTGAGCGCGTCTTAAACGGTTTTCCGTCTTTCCCGTTCATTGTGCCGAAACCCAAAAATGTCATCTGCGCTTCCGGCCTCACAATGCCAGCCTTCCTGGCTGTCCTGAATACCTGCGTAAAATGCAGTTCCTGGCGCTTGTCCGACAGGTATATATACGCATCCGGCTTATAAAGGCGCTCGCGTTCAATCAGCGTTGCCAGGTCTGATGTTGCATAGAGCGCTGCGCCGTCCGATTTTCTGACAATGCATGGCGGAAGTTCTTTTGCATCGCCCTCCTCGCAGATGTCAACCACAAGCGCACCCTGGCTCTCATGCGCTATCCCTCTGTCTGCAAAATCCCTGAGCATGTCCTCAATGTACGGCTGCGCATCGCTCTCGCCCTTCCAAAGGTCAAAATGCACGTTAAGGCTGTCATAATTTTTTTGAAGATCTGCTTTTGATACAGCCATGATATGTTTCCAAAGCGCCGTGAATGCAGCATCGCCGCTCTGCAGCTTTAATGTTGCAAGCTGCGCGCGCTTCAGGAAAGCTTCATCGTTTTTTGATTTTGCGCTGGCTGCCGGATATATCTCCTCGAGTTCAGATATTGTAAACGGCGCCTCCTCAGGATATCCGCCCTCATGCTTTTCATCAAAGTATGCAAGATCCGGCTGCCTGTCCCTCAGTTCCTCGATGATAAGACCCATCTGCAGTCCCCAGTCGCCCAAATGCACATCACCGATAACACGGTTTCCGGCAAACTTCTGTATCCGCTTGACGCTCTCGCCTATAACAGCTGAGCGCAGATGCCCCACATGAAGCGGCTTGGCCACATTCGCGCCGCCATAGTCCACAATAACAGTCTTAGCCTCCCCCTGAGGTTCATATCCGAACTTTTCCGCACCAGCCATCTCATTCATGTAATCAGCCAGAAAGTCCGGCGAGAGAGTTATATTGATAAAACCCGGCCTGACGCTTTCAATCTTCTCAAATGCCGGGTTTGAAGCCAGTTTCCCTGCGATTTCATCTGCAATCATAAAAGGTGCTTTGCCGTAAGCTTTTGCTGCCGCCATAGCACCGTTACACTGGTATTCACACAAATCCGGCCTGTTGGACAGTGTGGCTTTTGCATATTTTTCATCATAGCCGCACGCTGCAAATGCAGCGCCGACTTCCTCCGTAATCCGCCTTGTGAGCGTTTTCATCCTGTCTTTCCCCTTTCCTGCGCATATTACAGTTTCACATTGCCCATGCGCCGCAAGTAATCGCATCTGCTGAATGCATGCCGGAATGCTGCTCTATGATCATACTTCCTGCTCATCTAATACTTTATTGACAACATCAATGATCACATTGCTCTCAAAAGGCTTTTGTATAAAATCCGCAGCGCCTCGTTTCAGCGCTTCAACCATGTTGGACTTCTGCCCTGCGGCAGTTACCATGATAATCTTGGCATCAGGATCTTCCTGCATTATCTCGCTGACCGCATCAATTCCGTCAAGTATTGGCATCGTGATATCCATCGTCACAACATCAGGGCGCAGTTCTTTATATTTTTCAACACCATCCCTGCCGTTTACCGCTTCCCCAATAACTTCATGCCCGGCATCCAACAAAACATTCTTCAAAAATTTCCTTGATGTTTTAGAATCATCCACTATCAATATCTTTGCCATATTAACCTCCATTTATTTAAGCGCCTAGCTGTGATTTGGTTTATTTTTATCCTGCATTTCCTTAATGCACGTTCTTCATTTGAACTCTGTCTGATACGGACAGCAGAACATCAAAGCTGAAATCCCTAAGGCCTATCGTAACTACATAAAATCCATTTTCCCCGCTTATATGAGTGCATTCGTAAAATACCGGCGGCCTTAACGCCACTTCAACATCTTCAGCGCTGAGCTTTGTCGCAAACATGCCGTTTGTGCAGTTTATAAGCTCGCAGACCGCATCATAAGCGTCAGCATCAAATTCCTCAAACTCTTCATCTGCAAAAGCCGATGCAACCTTTATCAGCGCGCTGTCCTCGCCGCTGATACCGAAAAATACGTCCTCGTCTCCATCCATCATCTGGCAGCCCACAAACTGTCCTTCATATTCATTCTTCACTGCTATCGCTTCAAATGTGACATCATCGCCAAGATAATATTTCAGGCTCTTGAGTACACATGAAAGCTGCTGCCTGTAACGATCATTTTTCATCTTAACAAATGTCGCAATCATTGCCTCCAGGTCGCCATCCCTAAGCACGCGCAGTTCCTGATCTGTCAACCTGCCTCCGGCATAATTGCGTGCGATATAACCATTGAATAAACCATCTTTCATACCTTTTTCTCCTAAATCACACGTATAATGATTGTCACCCATGCCATATACGGCTTTTACGCATCCTGTTTAATATTTCCAATATATTATACAACAATCTGCGGCTGTTTAGCAACCATATTGCCTAATCTAAACGCAAATTTATTACAAATTTTCTGTAATGCAAAGGACTGCCGCACTAAAGAATATAAGCACAAGATATTATATCGTTTGATTTGGATATAATGCCATATCTTGTATGTTTAATCCTTATTGCGGCAGTCCCTTTGATTATAATGGCGTATCTTGCCTATTTATCCTCAACGCTGTAGTTAGGAGCTTCCTTGGTGATATGAATGTCATGCGGATGGCTCTCTCTTAATGCAGCCGATGACATTTTAATAAACTGCGCCGTCTCCTGCAATACCGGGATATTCGGTGCGCCGCAGTAACCCATGCCGGAGCGCAGGCCGCCAACCAGCTGGAAAATGGTATCCTCCACGAGTCCCTTGTAAGCCACGCGCCCTTCAACGCCCTCTGGCACAAGTTTTTTCGCGTCTGTCTGGAAATACCTGTCCTTGCTGCCGTTCTCCATAGCCGCAATCGAACCCATGCCCCTGTATACTTTATATTTTCTTCCCTGGAACAGCTCAAATGTTCCAGGAGATTCATCGCACCCGGCAAGCAGGCTTCCAAGCATGCATACATTGCCGCCTGCCGCTATTGCCTTCACGATATCGCCGGAATATTTAATTCCGCCGTCCGCGATAACCGGAACTCCATACTTTTTGGCTTCCTCGTATGCGCTCATAACTGCTGTCACCTGCGGCACGCCGATGCCTGCCACCACACGCGTCGTACAGATAGAGCCAGGCCCTATGCCGACCTTGACCGCATCAACGCCTGCCTCGCACAGCGCTTTTGCAGCCTCTCCTGTCGCGATATTCCCGGCAATCACCTGAAGTTCCGGGAATGCAGCCTTAATATTTTTCAGGGTCGTGATTATATTTTTAGAATGCCCGTGTGCAGAATCAATTACAATACAGTCAACCTTCGCCTTGACAAGCGCTTCCACCCTGTCCATCACGTTCGCCGTGATGCCTACCGCAGCGCCGGCCAGCAGCCTGCCCTGCGAATCATGCGCCGAATCCGGATATTTTATCTGCTTCTCAATATCCTTTATCGTGATCAGTCCTTTAAGCTTAAAATCATCGTCCACGATCGGCAGTTTTTCCTTGCGTGCCTGCGCAAGTATCTTTTTTGCCTCATTCAAGGTGATGCCGACCGGCGCCGTGATCAGGTTCTCGCTTGTCATGCATTCACGGATAGGACGGTTAAAATTCTCCTCAAACTTTAAATCACGGTTTGTAATGATGCCAACCAGCCTGCCCGTATCATCGGTGATCGGAACGCCTGATATCCTGAACTTAGCCATCAGGTTATTGGCATCCTCAAGCGTATTCTCCGGATGAAGGTAAAATGGGTCCGTTATAACGCCGTTTTCGGAGCGTTTTACCTTATCCACCTCTTCCGCCTGTTCCTCAACCGACATATTTTTATGGATAATTCCAATTCCGCCCTGCCTTGCCATTGCAATGGCCATCCTGTGTTCTGTCACAGTATCCATTCCGGCGCTCATCAGAGGAATATTCAGCTTGATATTCCTTGTAAGCTGCGTTGACAGGTCAATCATGTTCGGTGTTACTTCTGAATACTGCGGTACCAGCAGCACATCGTCAAAGGTAATGCCCTCGCCAATAATCTTACCCATTTGCCCGTGCCTCTCTTTCTGAATATTTTTATAAATTATGATAATCATGCAGCACCGTTTCGATGCCGCGCTATATTATTTGAAAATATATCAAAATATTAAGAAAAAGTCAAACTTTAAACGTCTTCATCCGGAATTTCTTCGCTTATCTGAAAAGCTCCTTTTGGCGCGGCATTTTTGAGCGCCGCCAGCATACGGCTGTCCGGCTCTAACAATATCCGGACCTGTTCATTATTTGCATTGTCAAGCGCATACATCACCACTACATTTTCCTGGCCGTCATGCGCCGTAAAATCCATTGTATGCAGCCTTTCATATTCCCTCCGCAACGCTTCCTGCGAGCCTGCTTTTGCTATAAGGGACGCCCGTGCAACATTGTATACGCCGCACCGCCTGCGAAATGACCGTGACATGATCTTGTCAACCGTAAGTTCGCCGTCTACAAGGGAATACTCATATTCCGAATTGTAATAACGGAACAGCAGCACAGTCAAAATTATGAGTATCACAGTCAAAAACATCCCCAGCGTATATGTTGAAGGGATCGTTGTGAATGCTGCCACGCAGGCCGCTGCCATAATCAGTTTAAACAGCCAGGCTGTCTTTGGCGCCTTCGTCTTTATTATCTGTTCCACAGATACGTTATACATGTTTTTTCCTCCGCATAAACCGTCAATGGGCAGATATCCGAAAAACCACAGCCTGCAAAACGCAGGTTGTGGTTTTCAAAATCTGAATATCTTTTATTTTTCCAGATGCTTACATCATGCCCATTCCGGCACCGCCTGCAGGCATCGCCGGAACATCTTCCTTGATCGTTGCCACTACAGACTCTGTTGTCAAAAGCGTTGATGCAACACTTGTAGCATTCTGCAGCGCGCTCCTTGTAACCTTTGCAGGATCCAGAATGCCGGCATCGATCATGTCTACATATTCCTCTTTAAGCGCATCGAAGCCTGTGCCGACCTTTGACTCGCGTACCTTATTGATGATGACAGCGCCCTCCAGGCCTGCATTTGCAGCAATGTGGTACAACGGCGCTTCCAGTGCTTTAAGTATGATCTCTGCACCTGTCTTTTCATCGCCTGTCAGATCCGCCGTGCGCTCTGCAACTTCCTTTGCTGCATGGATATAAGCGGAACCGCCGCCTGCGATAACGCCTTCCTCAACAGCCGCCTTTGTAGCAGCCAGAGCGTCCTCCATCCTCAGCTTGCTCTCTTTCATCTCTGTCTCTGTAGCAGCGCCGACACGGATAACAGCAACGCCGCCTGAAAGCTTCGCCAGCCTCTCCTGAAGTTTTTCTTTATCAAAGTCAGATGTAGTCTCCTCTATCTGTACCTTAATCTGCGCGATCCTTGCATCGATCTCTTCCTTTGAACCCTCGCCGTCAACGATTACCGTATTTTCCTTCTGTACCTTTACAGACTTTGCACGGCCGAGCATGTCGATTGTTGTATCTTTAAGGTCAAGCCCAAGCTCCTCGGAAATAACCTGGCCGCCTGTCAGGATTGCAATATCTTTGAGCATCTCCTTACGCCTGTCGCCATAACCCGGCGCCTTTACAGCTACAACATTGAATGTTCCCCTCAGTTTGTTTACGATAAGAGTCGTGAGCGCTTCGCCCTCAACATCTTCAGCAATGATAAGAAGCTTTGCGCCGCTCTGTACTATCTGCTCCAAAAGCGGCAGGATTTCCTGAATGTTGGAAATTTTCTTATCTGTGATCAGGATATACGGATTGTCAAGGTTTGCCTCCATCTTATCCATATCTGTTGCCATATATGCGGAAATATAACCTCTGTCAAACTGCATGCCTTCTACAAGGTCAAGCTCAGTTTTCATTGTCTTGGACTCTTCAATAGTGATCACGCCGTCATTGGAAACTTTCTCCATCGCGTCTGCTACCAGCTGTCCGACCTCAGTATCGCTTGCGGAAATAGATGCGACCTTTGCAATCTGATCCTTTCCGTTTACCTTCTGGCTCATCTTCGCAATAGCTTCAACTGCGATATCTGTAGCCTTCTTCATGCCCCTTCTCAAAATGATAGGGTTTGCGCCTGCTGCCAGGTTCTTCATGCCGGCATTGACCATAGCCTGTGCAAGAACAGTCGCTGTCGTAGTGCCGTCACCTGCCACGTCATTTGTCTTTGTGGCAACTTCCTTAACAAGCTGCGCGCCCATATTCTCAAATTTATCTTCAAGCTCGATATCCTTTGCGATAGTCACGCCATCATTTGTGATAAGCGGTGCGCCAAAAGATTTATCAAGTACTACGTTCCTGCCCTTTGGCCCAAGTGTCACCCTTACTGTATCAGCAAGCTGGTTTACGCCTGATTCTAATGCTTTCCTGGCATCAATGCCATATTTAATTTCCTTTGCCATTTTATTGTCCTCCTAAAAACTATCTATAAATCTGTTATGACCTGCCGTGCAGTTTACTCTATAACAGCCAGAATATCAGACTGTTTTACAATTATCAGTTCTTCATCATCCAGCTTAACTTCATTTCCTGAATACTTGGAATAGATAATTTTATCGCCAGGCTTTACCTGCATAACCACTTCTTTTCCGTCAATCATTCCGCCCGGGCCGACTGCAACTACTTCTGCCTGCTGCGGTTTCTCCTTTGCCTGACCCGGCAGAACGATGCCGGATTTCGTTGTCTCTTCTGCAATTAAAGCTTTAATCACAACTCTGTCTCCCAATGGTACTAATTTCATATATATCCATCCTCCATTCTGCTGCCGATGTTATGCTGGCAGCTTCTCTAGCTTGTTAGCACTCTTTTTGTTTGAGTGCTAATTACGATATAAATAAAATATCACTCCATTTTTTGTTTGTCAACATCTAAATTTAAATATATTATTGTTTTTAGAATTTCATTATAATTTTTTTATATTTACGCCCATTTTGACTGTTTTTCCATAGTAAAAAAGGTACTGCTGCGCATATCCTCCATAAGGCCCGAATTGTTTTTCGGCAAATTCCTGTATCTGCGCGATGCCTGTAGTTTCCCCTCCAAAATACAGTGTTTCCATTATACGGCGTATCCAAACATCAACCGGAAAAGCTTCCCGTCTTGAAAGTGCAAACAAAATGACGCAGTTTGCCACCTTATCCCCCACGCCCCGTATCTGCTTCAGGGTTTCCCTGCACTCTTCTGTTGTTTTTTGCGCCAGCGCTTCCTCTGACACCTGCCCCGTATGTACTTTCTGCGCCGCATCGCAGATGTAAGGCGCACGGAACCCTGCCTTGCACATCCTAATCGACTCCTCGTCCACGCGGCTCAGCTTTTCCGCATCTGGAAATGCATAGAATTCCTGATTGCCCAGCCGTCCCGCATAACTGCCGTAGCGCTTTGATATTTCCGATACGATCTGCTTTATATGCGGTATTTGCTTATTCTGGGAAATTATAAAAGAAATAAGCGTTTCAAAAAATTCCTGATTGAGAATGTGTATGCCGTGAATGGCACTGATGGCCTCAAGGAGCTTGTCGTCCCTTGCCAGCAGAAATTTTTTAATCTCTGCATAATCTCTGTCCAAATCAAAATAATGGCGCCAGATCGTTTCAAAATCTTTTCGGCTTGTGTTGCGGAAAATCAGCGTATCACCCTTCTGGCTCACATGAAGCAGCCTGCCGTATGCCGTCAGGCCGTATTCCTCCTCATCAAGCTTTACAAAATGGAAACACTGCCCGCATTCAAGCGTCTGTGCCAGATCAAAATCCTGCACTCCCTCCACGGCAATGCCGTCCTGCTTTTCAAATACTTCCACCAGCTTTTTCTCCTTTATCGTATAAAGGGACTGCCGCAATAAGAAAAGCATATACAAGATATAGTTTCATGCTTCCGCGCTAAAATACTATATTTTATATATTCATCGCTTATTGATGCAGTCCCTTCTGCCTCTTTATTGTATGTACCGGCCTGTTTTACAGCGGCGCCATAAGAACCTTGCCGCTGCCTCTGTATACATTGACCAGTCCTTCTCCGCTGGCTGCGGAACCGATTAATGTCTTTGTCGAGCGCTCTACTGTAAAGTTCAGGCTCTGGCTCCATGCAACAGCAAAATTGCCGTCAATTTTAAGCTCGTCATTGTCCAGAACGACTTCCACCAATTCCTCCCTTGGATACCTGGATTCCAGAACTGCAAGTCCCTGTCCGGCCAGGCAGGAATTAAAAAGCCCTTCGCCGCCAGCTATGGCTGATGAAAAGGTGCTTCTCGCAACCGTGCGCAGGGATACGCTTGAACTGCATGCCAAAAACAGTCCATCGTCAATAACCATCCCGTTCCATGCTCCAACATCTTCTATCAGAAGATATTTATATGTCGGCTCAAGCATAAGGAGTCCGTTTCCCTGATACAAAGGCTTTATCGCGGATTCCTTTGTCACTGCCGACCCGATAAGCTTCTTGGCGAAGTCGCCGACGCCTTTTACATTTGTCGCTGCCGCTACAGAACCTGCTATCCACTGCATGGCGCCTGCCTGGCAGATTACGGAATTATTGGCGTCCAGCTGGAACAGCGCCTGCCTCCTGCGGACGTTCATCTTGGAAGCAAAATATGCGCTAACTGCCGTACCCGGATCAACGCTCATATCATGATCATATTCAAAAATCGTGATATTGCCTTTTTGCTCAGTAATCTTTCTATTCTCTGTGTTTGCAAGATTTAATTGAAACATATTTTTCTTCTCCTTTTGTACTTTACTTTGGCGGCTCGTCCATATGAAGCCGCTTAAACACTTTGTCATATCCTCCGCTGCCATCATTGAGGGAACGGTTGACGCGGCTTATCGTTGCAGTGGAAGCGCCCGTTTTTTCCGCAATATCATGATATGTCCTATGCTGCCTCAGCATCATTGCAACCGAAAAGCGCTGCGAAAGGGATAACAGTTCATTGACCGTACAGATATCCTCAAAAAACGCAAAGCATTCCTCTTTGTCCTCCAGGCTCAATACAGCTTCAAACAGCCGCTCTACTGCCGGTGTCTTTAATTTACTGTTCATACCTTCATCCCCATTTCCACTATGGCTGCCGCCTGCGCCCCCACAGGCGGCTCCGTTTAGTATATTAACACATTAAAGCCGGAAAGTAAAGCAAAGTTCCTTGAAGCACTTATCTTTATTCGCTGCGGAGCGCTACGACAGGATCTTTCTTTGCCGCCAGTTTCGCAGGTATCAGTCCGGCTATGAGCGTAAGCAGCATGCTGATGGCAACCAGTATTATTGCGCCTGCAACCGGAAGCTGCGCCACGTTGGATATTGTCGTTATATTTTTTATAATCGCGTTAGCCGGAATGCACAGCAGCAGCGTGATAAGAATACCGAGCGCGCCCGACACAAAACCTTCTATCAGAGTCTCGGCATTAAATACCCTTGAAATGTCCTTCTTTGATGCGCCTATACTCCTTAATATGCCGATTTCCTTCGTCCTTTCCAGCACTGAAATGTAGGTAATGATGCCGATCATTATGGACGACACTACAAGCGAAATTGCCACAAACGCAATCAGTACCGATGAAATTGCTGTTATAATAATGCTGACGGACGACATCATTATGCCCACATAATCCGTATAGTTTATGACATCCTCCTCATGGCCTTCTGACGTAACCTTGCTGTTGTACTCCTCGATCACGTCCTGAATCATCTCTTTGTTGTCAAAATCCTTTGGATAAATATCAATGCCCGAAGGATTGTCCTCGCTCGTGATGCCCAGTATGCTCTTGTTCCCCTCAAGCGTTGCCTCTGTTGTCTGCGCCTTCAGCGACTGCCTGAAGCTTTCAAGAACCTGTTCTTCCGGCATCTGGCTTACAAACGCCTGCATCTGTGCCTGCTCAGCCTCAGGAAGCGTTGCTATATATGCATTTACATCATCCATTGTGATTGGCGTATCCTTATCGTTGTCAAACGGTATGCCTGTAAAAACATCTGCTGTTTCGTCCGCAAGCTGTTCCTTTACTATATCAGTCTCCTGTATGCGCCCGATCAGATAAAGCATAAGCTCTTTCGTGTAACCCACGCCGCCCCGCAGCGATGTGTTGACCGCATCAGGGTTTGGACGGATAATGCCTGATATCCTGATTTCCTCCGCATCATCTACAGCCTTTTTCATATACGCTTCATCGTCCGACATATTTTCCCAATGGCGCGTCTTTTCGTTGTACTGGTACAGATCTGACGGCAGCAGCAGCTTGAATGTTTTTTCAAGAGCTTCCTCATATGTTATTTCAATAGATTCAGTCTCATACGTATTGCCGGCCATTACTTCCTTGAACATTTCACGCACCTCATCAGGGTCTTTAAATCCCAATGAATACAGCGTATAATCATTTATTTCATTGTTTTCATCTACGACAAGCACGACTTCATTGTAATCAGACGGCCAGTCTCCGGCAATTACATCATACTGCGCGGCAAGCAGTTCCCGGTTATCAAGCAGCTGGCTCCAAACGCTCGTGTTCTGCAGGTTCACGGACATAAGGCCGCCCTCTGATGCCGATATGCCATACATATTTTCCATTATAGTGCTCGGGTTTAACTGGGTCACGCCGTCATCTGTATTGCTGTCATAAATATAGAGCGGCACATTGTAGCTGTATTGGATATCGCTGGTGTAATCCCTGATACGGCTTCCCTCCCCCTCTATGTATTCCTTAAAGGAGCGGAGGTTATTGCTCTGCACTTCGGCGACCATGGTGTTTACCATGTCGCTCATTATGTCGCTGCTGTATATTTTATCGCTGCCGTGTTCAGCCTCTTCATCACTGCTTCCTGCCATCGTATCGATCATTGAACTTATATCAACGCTTTCCGCCTCAAGCTGTATCGGATAACTTGACAGCGTATCCTGCTGCACACGGTCAATATATGCCTGTACGCCGTTGGAAATTGATAATATAAGCGCGATTCCGATAATTCCGATGCTGCCTGCAAAGGCCGTCAGCAATGTACGCGTCTTTTTTGTGAGCAGATTGTTGGTGCTTAAAGAGAGCGCTGTGAAAAAAGACATTGCCGTTTTCTGCTTTCCGCTATTTACAGACACTTGCTTCGATGTTTTTTCTTTTTCGTCTTTTTCCATCTGCTCTTTGGTGTATGGATTGCTGTCATCAACGATTCTTCCGTCTAACAGCTTTATGATGCGCGTTGAATAGTCATTTGCAAGCTCCGGATTATGCGTGACCATGATTATAAGCCTGTCTTTAGCTATCTCTTTCAGGATTTCCATGATCTGCACGCTGGTTTCCGTATCCAGCGCGCCTGTCGGCTCATCGGCCAGCAGTATGTCAGGGTTATTGACAAGCGCCCTGGCGATCGCCACGCGCTGCATCTGCCCTCCTGACATCTGATTTGGCTTTTTGCTGATATGGTCTTTCAGTCCGACCTTCTCCAATGCCTCTATCGCGCGCTGCCTGCGTTCGCCCTTTGATACGCCTGAAAGCGTAAGCGCCAGTTCAACATTGGACAGAACAGTCTGATGAGGTATCAGGTTATAGCTCTGGAACACAAACCCGATCGAATGGTTGCGGTATGAATCCCAGTCCTTGTCCTTAAACGACTTTGTAGACTTGCCATTAATCCTCAGATCGCCCTCCGTATACTGATCCAGGCCGCCAATGATATTCAAAAGCGTCGTCTTTCCGCAGCCTGACTGCCCCAGCACAGAGACAAACTCGCAGTCACGGAAACGAAGGTCAATCCCTTTCAGCGCTTCCACTGACGTTGTCCCGGTCAGATAATTTTTTTTGATGTTTTTCAGTTCAAGCATATGCACTCCATTCCTGCGCCGGACAGCGGCGCAATATTCAGATTTAAAAAATCTATCAGATATTTCAAAAATACTGTCATGCAATTATATTGCATACATTATTAAATATCGAACCTGCCCGGTTGTCAATAAATTTCATATGAAATTTTTGTAATTATTTCCTAATTGGGTTCTGTCTGTTAACTGCAAATGCACTAATTTCATAAATCAGGCATAAGCGATAAAAATTATTCATAAATTTTAATAATATGTTTATAATATGCTTATGTCTGCCAAACCGCACTGAGGCCTATGGCTTGCGTTTACGCATTTTGTATTTTATCTGCGGCAAAAGCACGCATAACAGAACGTGATGCGATGATTGTGCACAAAATTACATCTGGAAAACTAGTTTTCCGAATGTAATTTCTGTGCACAATGGCAATGCTGCCGCAGCAGCATGCCCTTTTGCCGCAGATAAAATACAAAATGCACAAACTCAAACCTTTTTGAACCTTGCCCGTGACTTGAATTTTTTTATACCGCACATTATACTATAGTTAATTATTTTGCATAAATTTATGGAGAATGGAGAACTGTTTTGAATAACTGTTATTTTATCTCTAAAACGATATGCCGCGCGGTGCGCCGCCAGTATGCATTGCTAAAACGCGCCGCACTCTTCTGCATTTTAGGCTTAATGCTTTTTTGGGCATCATCTGCGCCTTACTATGCTACAACGCAAGACGATCTGGATTCAGCCAACCGCGACCTTGAAGCGCTGCGCCAGCAGCAGCAGGAATTGTCGGAACAGCTTGGCGAACTGTCCAGCCAGCTGGACAGCGCTGCATCACAATTATCAGGCATTGAAAGCCAGATTGCTGACAAACAGGCTGAGATCGACAGCCTTGAAGTCCGTCTGTCAGAGCTTGATGCGGAAAAGGAACAGCAATACAGCAATATGAAGCTGCGCATAAAATATATGTACGAACGCAATACAAAAAACTCTTTTGAGCTTATCCTTGAAGCCAGCAGCCTGTCGGAAATGCTTACGCGCTCCGAATATATCCGCCAGATCTCAGCTTATGACCGGAAGATGCTGGATTATATGGAAGACCTCCTTGCACAGGAAAAGCAGGCTCAGGAAACACTGCTGGCCGATATGTCTTCTTTGCAGTTTTTAAGGCAGGAAGCCATATCACAGGAAAATAACATTAAAAACCTGATTGCCTCAAAACAGCAGGAAATTGATGCTAACAGCGAAAATGTCCAAAAGGCGGAAGATCTTGCGCTTGAATATGAACAAAAGATCGAGGAAGAACGGATTGCCAGGCTTGAAGCGGAACGCCTTGCCGCGCTGCAGTCCTCGCAAAACAGCGGCGGCAGTTCCGTCAACGCCAGCACTGTACCGTTCTCCTACGATGAATCAGACGTTTCCATGCTTGCTGCAATTATCGAATGCGAAGCCGGCAACCAGCCTTACTTTGGAATGCTTGCTGTAGGAAGCGTTGTTATGAACCGTGTGTTTAACAATAACTTTGCGTCTTCTGTTTCCGGCGTGATCTTCTCACCCGGGCAGTTTTCTCCGGTTGCCAGCGGACGCTTTGCCATAGTTCTTGCGCGCGGAGCCAGCGACACCTGCATTCAGGCGGCACAGGAGGTTTTAAACGGAAATATTGTCACAGATGCGCTTTATTTCCATGTATACCGTCCTAATACCGACACAGGCGGAACAGTTATCGGGGATCATGTATT
>CANRBP010000036.1 GCA_947628875.1 uncultured Lachnospira sp. | reverse complement strand
ATAATAATCTAAATTTACTTGAGGTATTTTTCTGTGTCAATCTCTTGACCTATTTAAAGTATACAGGAAGCTTTCATTAAATTTATCCATGTTATTGTATAAAGTATGGGGCAAAATGTCAAATTGCAGTGTGGGAATGGAATATGTTAAAGAAGATTTACATTGAAATATGCCGCAATCCCCTTAGCGCAGAGGCGCTGGCGGTTTTCAGCGCCAGTATGGAGAGTGCTGGCATACAGGTAAAATCATGCAAAAAAGCAGATGTAAATTTTGATGATCCGGAGGCAATGCTTATAACAGACAGAATCCTCGCTGCCGGTACGGGCAGGGCAACGCTGGTGGGGTATGGTGATGGCTACGCAGGCCGGCTGAACCATATTGTTACGGATCTGAATGGCATTACGCCGCAATATATGAAGCTGCTGCACGCGCATGAACAGGGCGAGCCGGCAGATATAGCCGATACGGGGCGGCTGCTCATACGCGAAATGGCCGTCCGGGATTTGCCGGATGTTTACCGGCTGTACGACACTCTTGCCGGCTGTCCGTTTGTTGAAGCGCTGTATCCGTGGGATAAAGAACTTGAATTTACCGAAAACTATATCAAAAATATGTATGGATTCTACCAGTACGGCCTTTGGCTTGTGTTTGAGAAAGAAACACGGAGGCTTGTCGGCCGGGCTGGAATTGAAAACCGCGTGATTGACGGCGTGCAGAGGCAGGAGCTTGGCTACCTTGTCGGCAAACCGTGGCAGAGGAAAGGTTATGCGATGGAGATGGCATCAGCAATCATGAAATATGCATTTTGCGAGCTTGAATTGGACGAAATTTTCATCTGCACCTGCAAAGAAAACAAGCCATCTGTATCGCTGGCTAAAAAACTGGGTTTTTCCAGTTATGCAGATGATGTAGATGGCATGAATCTTTATATTTACAGGCCGAATGCATAGCGGATAAAGGCGGCTGCCTCGTCCGGGTTGGGAGCTGTCACAACAACGCCGTAGCAAGGGACCTGCATGGTGAAATCGGTCTGAGTCTTAATCTTTGTGCCGGACAGGTCTACAGCAATCGGGATCTGTGTGCCATCGGTCATGGTATAGCAGACAATATGCTCCTCAATTGCGGACAGCTCGTCCTCAGACAGAATCGTGCGCAGATCGGTGAAAAAAGGCTCAATATCCGTGGAGAAAAATGTTATGTTCTCGCGCGGCATAATAATGCCGTCAAGCGAATGGGTTGAAGCCAGCGTATATATTTTGGCAATGCTGGCGTTTCCCTCCTCATCGAGCGGACTGGAAAACTGAGTGTTAAGAGTGTAGTGATAATCGCACTCGACACGCTCTGACTTGCCGTTGATGCCAAGATATTCTGTGAAGCCTGTAGTTATGGCATCTTTATTTTCCGATTGGCCGGACATTTTGCCGTTTATTACGGCAATGCTGCATACGGTATCATAATTATTCTGCTGGTAGCTGTATACCAGTGATGCAGCCGTTGCGGCAGCAATGACGGCGGCCAGCATGTAATATTTATAGTAGTAAAAAATGTGCCCGATCTTTTGCCGGAGAGTCAGATCCTTAAAAGGCGTCATCTGCTCCTTAGGCATTTTATGTTTGGTTTTGGAATCTGCTGCCATGTGAACCTCCATATTCTTAAAATTGTAAACCGGCAACAGTAGTTTACCATACTCGGCATTGAAAAAATAGCTTTTTATAAATATTTAATAAAGCTTGTAAAATTTCTTTGCTTTTTTGCGCATATGCCATTATAATCATAATACTATATTGTTTGGAAAGGCTTGGGAAAGTTAAGCATGAATTTATTCAGTATTGACGGTAAATTATTTAAGGCTCTTATCAAGGCCGGAGATTTCTTTATATTAGGTTTTTTGGGTTTTGTGTTCAGTATTCCGATCGTGACTGCCGGAGCTTCACTGACTGCAATGTTTTATGCGGGCATGAAGCTGGTTCGTGACGAAGAAAGCTATGTATTCCGTGATTTTATGCGTTCATGGAAAAGGAATCTGCTGCAGTCGTTTATTATCGAACTGCTGGCGGCTGCCGCCGCAGCGCTTCTCCTGCTGGATCTGCGCATATGCTACAGATGGGCAAATGTGGAGGGAAGCATGTTTGGGCGGATGCTCTTATTTGTCTCCATTGGCCTTATGCTGGTGCTGGCGGCCGTTGTTTTGTATGTATTCCCTCTTTTGGCTAAATTTGACAATACAGTCATGGGAACGGTCAGGAATGCGCTGATTTTGTGCATGCATCATTTTCCGCAGACGCTGATCATGCTGTTTATAACAGGAGGATTAATCTATTTTTCCCTGTATTATTTTACGGCTTTTATTGTCACGATACCGCTGATTTGCTATATTGACAGCTATATACTCGCGCGCGTGCTGCTGCAGTATGCCAAAAAGGATAATGCTGAACCAGATGAAAATACGCAAAATGCTCAGGATGAAGATACGCAGGATTTTACTCTGAATGAGCAGGAAGAATTACGCGAAGAAGAGTAAAGAGGATATGCATAGGATAGAGGTATGATATGGTTTTTTCCAGTCTTTTGTTTATCTATATTTTTCTTCCGTTAAATCTTCTGTTTTATTCGGTTTTTTCAGATATACGCAAGAAAAATATCTGCCTTTTGGTATTTTCGCTTATTTTTTATGCGTGGGCATCGCCGTGGTATCTGCTTATTTTGGCCGCAATGGCGCTGGTTGGATATATCTGCGCACGCATAATTGACGGCTGCCGCGAAAAACGCATGGCGGCTGTGGTGCTTGCGGCGGACATAGCGGTCAGCCTGGGAGTGCTCGGCTATTTTAAATACCTGGGGCTGTTTGGCCGGATGCTGGCGCATTTTGGCGTTTTTACTGATTTCCCGGAAATTGTGCTGCCTGTCGGGATCTCGTTTTATACATTTCAGATGATTTCTTATACGGCTGATGTCTACAGGGGCGATGCCAAGGCTGAGAAAAACTATGCCAATGTGCTGCTGTATGCGGCTTTATTCCACCAGTGCATTGCCGGGCCGATCGTCAGGTATAAGGATATTGAGCAGAGCCTCAAAAACCGCAAGACCAGTATCAGCGACATGAGCGTGGGAATCACAAGGTTTTGTATCGGACTGGCAAAAAAAGCGCTGCTGGCAAATGCATGCGCAGCTGTGCTTGAACAGGTGCTGCCGCCTGATGCCGGAATCATAGCAAACGCCAGCGTGCTGGCGGCATGGATGGGCGGATTGCTGTACATGCTGCAGATTTACCTCGATTTTTCCGCTTACTCGGATATGGCAATAGGACTTGGCAGGATGATGGGATTCTGCTATAAAGAGAATTTCCGTTATCCGTATGCGGCTCTTACTGTGACGGATTTCTGGCGGCGATGGCATATCTCTCTTGGGGAATTTTTCAGGGATTATGTCTATATACCGCTGGGCGGCAACAGGAAAGGCATCTGGAGGCAGCTTTTCAACATGCTTGTCGTGTGGATGCTTACAGGCTTGTGGCATGGCGCTTCGGCTAATTTTGTGATGTGGGGGATATATTTTTTTGTTTTGCTGGCTGCTGAAAAACTGTTTCTGCGCAGGCTGTGGAAATGGCTGCCAAAGCATTTGTCTGCGGCTGTTTCATGGGCGTATACTATAACGGCCGTGTATTTTGGCTGGATATTGTTCAGGTATGAGGATATGGGCATGGCCTGTTCAGCCGTGAAAAGCATGTTCGGAATGCAGGGAAATGCGTTTTCAAATATGGAAACTGTAACGCTGCTGCTTAACAATATTACTTTTATAGCGGTATGCATTGCGGCATCAGCGCCGCTGGCAAAATGGGCGGCGGCAGCATTGAAGCGCAAGGCGGAGGAAGGGCAGAAAATATGCCTGCTGCTGTATAACACGCTCAACATTGCGATACCGGCAGTACTTCTGCTGCTTTCAACTGCGGCGCTCATCGGTAACAGCTACAATCCATTTATTTACTTTAGGTTTTGACGATTTCAGGAGGCAGTCGATGGCTGGTCATAATACAAAAAGAGGGCAGAAAAAGGGCAATCATCATACATATAGCATGAAGATAGCGGAGATTTATAAAATTACTGTATTTTTTGCGATGCTCTGCATCGGGGCAGGCATTTCCCTGCTGCTGCCGCTGCGAGAAGATGTTTCAACAAACGAAAACCGCACGCTTGCGAAATTTCCGGAATTTGATGCTGGCTCATTTATGGACGGGACATATTTTGCTAAGGTTGAAGAATGGTTTTCAGATACTTTTCCGTTCAGGGACGGCTGGATACAGTGCAATGAACAGCTCGAATCGCTGTATGGGATCCGCGAGCAGATCGTCCATGGAGGGATTGCAGCAGCAGACGATATTCCTGAGGTAGAAGCGGATATAAGTAATTTTAATAAGATTATTGAATTTGTGATAAACAGCGCGCATGATGCACAGCCTGATTTGGAGGAGCTTCCAAAAACTGATGAAGATGAATATGAAGATGAAGAGAAAGAGGAGAATCAAACAGAGACGGAGCAGATAGTCAATGCAGAAGATATAGGAACATGCATAGATGGCACGGACGGAACTACATCTGCACAGGAGGGCGAGCGGCTTGGGTCGATTTTTGTGGTTGGCAGCAGCGCCTATAATTATTATTGCTTTTCGCAGGCAAATTCCGACCGCTATGTGGAGACGGTGAACGGACTGGCTGATTCGCTTGAAGGGAAAGCCGTGCTGTTTGACATGATAGTGCCGACAAGCATGGATATCACGCTTGACGATGCAACGCGCAACAGCCTTACGAGCAGCAACCAGGAGAAGGCTATCCTGTATATGTACAGCAGAATGAAAGATAATGTGCAAAAAAGCTATATCTATGAGAAACTCAGGGAACACAGAGATGAATACGTCTATTTCCGCACTGATCACCATTGGACGTCTCTTGGAGCTTATTACGCATATAATATCTTTATAACGCAGCTGGGGAAGGAACCGGTCACGCTGCAGTCGTATGAGCAGCTGGAATTTGGAGGATTCAAGGGAAGTTTTTACACGCAGAGCGGAGTGCCGTCCCTTGGCGACAGTCCGGACACGGTTTATGCCTATAAGCCGCTGTCTACAAACTGTATGAAATATCTGAACCGTGACGGCGTGATGGTTGATTACAATATTGTTACAGATGTTTCATCATGGAGCGCATCGAGCAAATACAGCACGTTTATCGGAGGCGACAATGCGTATGCGTCAATACATAACCCGAATCTGTCGGACGGCTCGTCCTGCCTGGTTGTGAAAGAATCGTTCGGGAATGCTTTTGTGCCGTATCTTGCAGACCATTTTGAGACGGTGCATGTGGTAGATTACCGTTATTTTAATGGCACAGTCAGCGGATTGGTAGATGAGTATGATATCGGGGTCGTGCTTATGCTGAATAATATTTCAGCAACATCAACATCGGAGCGCGTCAACGAGATGTCGCAGGTGTGCAGGTAAGAGCGGCTCGGCAACAAAAAAAGATGCGGCTGCCGCATGCGAAACATAAATGTTTTTAATGCGGCAGTCCCATCTTTGGGTGCTTTTGCGGATTAAAGCGCATCGGAACCTCGTTCTCCGGTACGTATGCGGACTGCGTCCGCAACATCATAGATGAATATTTTGCCATCGCCGTAAAGGCCGGTGTTAATCTGCTCAATGATCAGGTCAATGGCTTTTTCGCAGATATCATCTTCAACAACTGTCTCGACCTTGACCTTTGGCAGCAGATTGCCGCCAATATCAACGCCGTTATAGACCTGCCTGTATCCTCGCTGGCTGCCATATCCCATAATATTTGTAATCATGAGTCCATGTGCATCACAGCTGTTTAAGATTGTCTTTAATTCATCAAGTCGCTCCGGTTTGATAATAATTTCCAGTTTTTTCATGGACATTGACCACCTCTCTTCAGGCTAATTTATTTTATAATAATTTTCCGGCCAATGTCAATTTGTATGACAAAAAAACGAATAATGTTAAAATGCCAGTACGATTTCGCGCGCTGCATCAAACATGCGCGGATATATTTTAAAGAATGCGTCCAACGGCAGTTAAAAATTTAAATAGTCATAAATCCATATGCTTTGTCGGAAGGCCGTCCATGTAAAGCTGACGGCAGGACGACAGGACTGAGGAGCAGTAATATATGGAAAAGATAATGGTAATGGCCTGCGTGAGCAGCGAGACCATTGACAGGTTGGACATAAAAGCAATATAGTTTACAAACAGCAAAATGCCAAGCAGCATCCAGAGCGTCCTGAAAGACCGGGTAAGTGCCGCTTTGTCCTGAAATTTTGACTCAAGCATGATTGCCTCGTTAAAATAGTACGTAAAATATATGGCAAAAATCGTTGAAAGGCCGAGAACCGCGACATTTATCTGTGATGCGGAACTGCCCCAGTCAAACAGGTGCAGGAACTGCCCGACGGACGCAAATATCAGACCCAGCACGCTCATATTCCGGGAACGCTTGAACATGACATTGCGCCGTGCAAGGC
Organism: uncultured Lachnospira sp.; assembly: GCA_947628875.1. Taxonomy (GTDB): domain Bacteria; phylum Bacillota; class Clostridia; order Lachnospirales; family Lachnospiraceae; genus Lachnospira. The sequence continues at coordinate 7,416 of CANRBP010000036.1, read as the reverse complement.
CAAGCGATCCGGCGAGTATCAGGGCGAAAGCTATGACGTCCGAAAAAATATCTATGACGGCTGTTCCAATGTGTATATTGAATTGCAGGGTGAGCAGCATTATGCCTGCACAGATGAGAGTTATATTTTTTTTGTTCATGGCGTATTTTTAAAACTCCTTCTGAAAATTAATGTGAGGGAAAGACGCAGCGCAGGATTGCATGGCTGACGGCAAAAACCTCCTGAAAATAAAGAATAGCATAAAATATTGTGCTTGTAAAATGATTATGGTAAAATACCATAAAGTAAATGATCTCATGTTAGAAAGGCAGTAATAATGCTAGAATGGACGCAGCCGCAATTATCAGACGGCGGATGGGTGCGGAGGATAACGGAAGAATCGGAAGAATTGGGCAGTGACGTTTCCTTTGCAAATATTTATCTGCTGCGTAATAAATATCATACGCAAATCTGCCATTACAAAGATTTCCTGCTCAGGCGGTATGAAGGGACAGGAACGCGCAAAGGATATGCGTTCCCGGTTGGACATGGCGATATGGCGCGTGTTTTGAGGGAACTTGAAAAGGATGCGCTGGCGTCCGGCCAACAGATGGAATTTACTTTTCTGACGGCCGCGCAGCAGGCGGAGCTGGAACATTACATGCCGGGGCGCTTCTGTTATACGGGCGATGCAGGCGACAGTGATTATATTTACGCATGGCATGATCTGGCATCGCTTAGCGGCAAGGCGTATCATAAGAAAAAGAACCATGTGTCCAGATTTGAGCGCACGTATCCGCAGTATGAATTTACGCAGATGGGCTGCGGCAACTGGGAGGCCGCAGGGATTGTTGCAGATGCATGGTATTATGAGCATTTGCAGCAGGAAGATGAGTCGCTGCAAAAAGAGTACCAGGCAATACGTGAGGCGGTAGATAATTTCGGGGAGCTGGAATTGGAAGGCGGATTGATTTATGTCAATGGAACTCCGTGTGCAATGACGATCGCGTCCTGCATACGCAGCGGCGTGTATGACATACATTTTGAGAAAGCCTTCGGCGAATGCGCATTAAATGGAGGATATGCGGCGATTAATCAGTTTTTTGCCCGCAGCCTTTCGGGCGTGCAGTGGCTTAACAGGGAGGAGGACATTGGCTTGGAAGGACTTAGGAAAGCGAAAATGTCATATCATCCCAAAATGATGCTCAGAAAGTATCATGCAATAGAAAGGCGGTAAATATGCTGGCGAAAGTATTAGACAAACGTACATGCGCAGCCTGCCGGTTCTGCTGTTCGTTCAGGCGCAGCAGCTTATGGGAGACGCCTCTTTTTCCGGAGGATACGGCGAAAAAGCTGTCAGAGGAAAACAGCAGCGGCAGGACGGCTTCATTTTCATATCAGGGAGAGGGAAAAGGCGCCTGCGCACGGATGCAGCTGCAGGGGAAATACAGTACAGATGATCCGGCCGAGGAAGCGGCATGCGAATTTCTTGACGAGGAAAAAGGCTGTGTCCTAGGCGAAGAAGATAAGCCGTTTGACTGCAAGATATGGCCTCTTCGCATTATGAAAAAAGATGATATGCTCGTCATCGCGCTCACGCCAACATGTCCTGCGATCAGCAGCCTGCCCGGCGGCGTGATGAAGCAGCTTGTCGGGGACGGATTGGGGCAGCAGATCTATGACTATGCGAAGCAGCATCCGTTTATTGTAAAGGAGTACAGGGAAGGGTTTGAAGTCATGGCATCGTATGAACAATTTTAAAGCGCATAAATAAAAGTTTTAAAATAAATATAAAAAAAGCTTGCTTTTTTAAAAGTTATGATATATAATCTATTTGTCGCTAAGATATTGGGCTTTCGCCAAATGGTAAGGCACTGGATTCTGATTCCAGCATTGTGGGGGTTCGAGTCCCTCAAGCCCAGTTAAGTTTTACCGGATAATATAACCCAATTGCTCTGGAGTGGTATCGAAGTGGTCATAACGAGCCGCACTCGAAATGCGGTTGTCCGTTCCGGGCACGTGGGTTCGAATCCCACCCACTCCGTTTACATATTTTATAGCGGAAACAGAGCGGATGTAGCGGTTGGATTAAAGATGATGCCAGTAGGACTTAGGCACGTTGAATTAGCTTCATGTCAGTATGAGCCTCAGTACTATAGAATTGAGGCTTGCAGTTTAAGTGCGCATGTCGTACGCCCCCTGTGTGACAGGCCACTTGCTGTAAGTCTCAATTGTATGGTGCTGTAGGCTTTTATTTTTATATATCGCAAAATTTCAATATTTCAAAATTGCAAAATTGCAATACTGCAATGCTGCAATTTTGCGATATATAACGGGGATAGCTTGAATTGTTAAGCGTCTCCGGACGCGGAGGAGATAATAAGAGGTTTATATCTGTGTGCTGCATGGAAAAAGCAGCGCGGAAATGGAGATTTTTATGATTGAATTAGGAAAAACACAGTGTTTAAATGTTGTAAAAAAGACAGATTTCGGCGTTTATCTTGGAACGCCTGATGATAAGGTGCTGCTGCCGGGGAAAATGGTTCCGGAGGATACGCAGATCGGAGACGCAATGACTGTCTTTGTCTACAGGGATTCCAGCGACAGGCTGATAGCGACAACGAAAACGCCGCTGCTGCAGCTGGGGGAACTGGCTGTCTTGAAGGTGGCGGAGATGAGCCGCATCGGCGCGTTTCTTGACTGGGGCCTTGAAAAGGAGTTATTACTGCCGTTTAAGGAGCAGACCAGGCATCTGGAGGAAGGCGACAGCTGCCTTGTTGCGCTGTATATTGACAAGAGCGACCGCCTGGCGGCAACGATGCGCGTTTATGATTATCTTTCTGACGAGAGTCCTTACACAAAGGACAGCACTGTTTCTGGAACGGTGATTGAGATAAACCCGGATTATGGCGTATATTTGGCGGTGAGCAACAGATATTTCGGCATGATACCGAGGGACGAGGTGTTCGGACATCTTCAGATCGGAGATATCGTGAATGGCAGAGTCTCCAAAGTGCGTGATGACGGCAAGCTGATGATAAGCCTCAAGCAGAAGGCGTATATACAGATGGACGAAGATGCAGAATCTATATTTAAAGCGCTTGAGGCAAACGGCGGAAGCCTGCCGTTTACGGATAAATCATCGCCGGAAGCTATCAAAGAGCAGTTTGACATGAGCAAAAATGCGTTTAAGCGCGCAGTGGGCAGGCTTTTGAAAGAAAGACGGATTAAGATTTTGGATAATTGCATCGTAATCAGCAGCGCTAAGCCTTAAAGACTTGATTGCTGCGGAGATATAAGTTACAATATCAGGTATGGATCCTGCCGCGGTAAAACCGGGCGGATAATGAAAAATATATTTTTATTAATGGAGGTTTTAATTATGCAGAAGGTTATCAGCACAGATAAGGCACCGAGCGCAATCGGCCCGTATTCGCAGGCTATCGTTATCAATAACATGGTTTATACTTCGGGCGTTATCCCGGTAGATCCGGCAACAGGCGCGATTGCCGAGGGCGGCGTTGAAGCTCAGGCAAATCAGGCTTTTGGAAATCTTTGCAGCCTTGTTGAGGCATCTGGCTCCAAAGTTGAAAATATCGTAAAAACAACGGTATTTATTAAAGAAATGAATGATTTTGGAAAAATTAATGAAATTTACAAAAATTATTTTAAAGAGCCGTTCCCTGCACGCTCCTGCGTGGAAGTGGCAAGGCTTCCTAAAGACGTCCTGCTTGAAGTTGAGGCGATAGCGTTTATCTGATAGCTTGGGGGTTATATGTGTAAGCGGATTAACAGATTTTTTCCATGTCTGCTGTTTTTTTACCTGTTTGCATCGTTTGGCGTTTCTTACATGGCAGTGGCAGCAGACTGGGATATGCCTTTTTGGGTGCAGTGTGTTGTGAGCCAGCTTATTCTGCTGCTTCCGGCAGTTATATATGTGCTGGCCATGCGGATCAATGTGTTTAAGTGCATTCCTTACCGCAAGCTGAGGCCGCTTGATGCGCTTCTTTCGCTGCTTATCGGATATGCGCTGGTGCCTGCGGTTCTTTTGATCAACAGCGTGACAATGCTTTTTTCAACGAACCATCTGGAAGCATCTACGGCGGAACTGACGAGCTACCCGTTTTTGGTGCAGATACTTCTGCTCGCGGTGCTGCCGCCGGCAGTTGAGGAATTTTTATTCAGAGGATTGTTTTACCATTCTTACAGAAAGAACGGGATATTGGGCGCTGCGTTTATGAGCGCGCTGCTGTTTGGCGTTTTCCATCTGAATATTAACCAGTTTTGTTACGCGTTTTTTATAGGAATTGTTTTCGCGCTGATGGTTGAGGCAACGGGATCTATGTTTTCATCGATGATAGCGCATTTTGCCATAAACACATATTCTATTATTATGATGAAACTGATTTCGCTGCTGCCTGTGGAAGAGCTTGCGGAGGATACGGCGCAGGCTGAGTCGCTTGCAGATTTAACGCTCCCGGTTATTTTGACAACGATTGCCATGATGGCATTGTTTGCGGCCGGAGCTCTGGCATTGGCGTATGCAATGTTTTATTGCATGGCCAGGCGCAACAACAGATGGCAGTATCTTGTGAGGAACTTCAAAAAAGGATTTAAGGCGCAGAACGGTGAGCGTTTTATCACGATTCCGGCTGCTGCGGCAGTAATAGTAGCGTTTATTTATATGATAATGATTGAAGCAGCCGGCTGACCAGTGGGGCAGATACGGCCGCAAAACTGAATAATGCAAAAATGCAAAATGCACATATGAATTTGTGCATTTTGCATTTTTGTATTTATTTATATTTATTATGGTTAAAGCAATTCCTGTATACGGCTTTCAATGACCGCAATGTCTGTTGTAGGCTCAAAGCGTTCAACCACGCTGCCGTTGCGGTCGATTAAAAATTTTGTAAAATTCCATTTGATTTCGCTGTTTGAAGCGTAGTCCGGATCGGTGCGGGAAAGCGCGCTGTACAGCATCGGCGTAAGCGGATGATTTGGGTCAAAGCCTGTAAAGCTTTTTTGCGATTTCAGATATTTGTAGAGAGGCAGGGCGTTGCTGCCGTTTACCTCAATCTTGGAAAAAATAGGAAAAGTAATGCCGTAGCGTGAATCGCAGAAGCTGATTATTTCCTCATTGGTGCCAGGCGCCTGGTGGCCAAATTGATTGCATGGGAAATCCAGAATAATGAAGCCGTCATTGCTGTATTTCTCATACAGATCCTGCAGTTCGTCATACTGCGGCGTAAAACCGCACTTGGTAGCGGAGTTGATGATTAGTATTACATTCCCTGCGTATTCAGATAAAGAGACCTCTGTGCCGTATGCATCGTTTACATTAAAATCGTAAATGTTCATTTGCCGTTCCTCCTGATTAATGATTGAAATAAATTAAATTGCGCAAGATTATTTTCTTTATTGTACACAACAATGGCTGGACTGTCAAGATGTTAAATGAGCATAAAAAAACAAGTCCCTTTTACAGGACTTGTTTTTTGTGGTTAAAAACCACTGAAAAGAAAATGAGAAAGGAAAAATATAAGAAAAAATTACACTAAGTAATCTATACTCTGTCCCAAATACGGATATACAGACGACTCCATCATCTTAGTCAAACCATCGCCCATATTCTCCAATGTATCTAAGCTTTTGCTAAGCATAGCGACCTGGACATCTGTGCTCAAACTGACAGCACTCATAGAAATAGATAATGAATTGATATCCATATTAACATCACCTCGGCTTGCGTTTTCTTATGAACTCATTATAGTGTAAAATATACAATAATGCAAGTGCTTTTTGAATAAAATTATAAAAAAAGACAATAATGTATGTGAATGACAGGGAAAACACAGATGGCAGGCGGCAGAAAGGATCATAAGCGCATATGCAGGACAGGGGAAAAGCCGGTAAGACGGCGCATATAAACAGGCTGTCAAGGTGGCTGGAGCTGGTGGCAGGAACATTTCTGATGGCCGTGGCCTATAAAAGCATTTATGATTCAGCCAGAATGGTAACGGGCGGATTTTCAGGAATTGGCGTAATAGTGAGGTATCTGACGGAAAATATCGTTCCGGGCGGGATACCGATGTGGCTGACTAACACATTGCTGAATATCCCGCTTTTTTTGGCTTCCTATATACTGCTTGGCAGGCGGTTCGTTGCGCATACGTTTGCAGGGACATTTCTGCTGACAGTGTTTATCGGCATTCTGCCAATGTCGCAAATGGAGCAGACGGATTACCTGCTGGCATCGGTCGTGGGCGGCGTGGTATGCGGCGCAGGCGTTGGGCTTGTGCTAAGGTCAGGCGCAACAACCGGAGGCACAGACATGCTTGCGGTAGTAATACGGCGCTTTGTCAGGAGATATTCGGTTATACGCATTATGCAGTTTTTGGACGGCTTGATAATACTCGCCGGAATGATGGTCTTTGGGATCCGCATAAGCATGTACGCAGGCATTGCAATCTATATAGCTGCGCTGGTTTCCGACAGGATACTTGAGGGGGCAAAAAATGCCAAGGTTATCTGGATTATTTCAGATTCATACCGGCAGATAGCGGTTCAGATAATGGAGCGTGTCGGGCGCGGAGTGACAGCGCTGAACGGAAGCGGCATGTATTCAAGCAGGCAGCGGAATGTCATACTGTGTGTTGTCTCCAAAAAGCAGCTGCAGCAGGTCAAGGAGATAGTGCAGGAAATTGATGCGGGCGCGTTTCTGATAGTTGGTGATGTTCGTGAAGTATGTGGGGAAGGTTTTGTACAAAATATACAGTAAATGTGTATTTGTGGTAAATTTGCCTAAAATATAGCTGAAATGTTTGTAAAATTGCGATATGGTAATTTTACTCGTTTTATTGTATAGTGTCTTTAAGAAAAGTGCGCATGCGCTGATTAATTTTTAGGAGGAAATAACAGGATGGCAAGTTTATCACTTAAAAATGTATGTAAAGTGTATCCTAACGGATTTGTTGCCGTAAAGGATTTCAATCTTGAGATTGCAGATCAGGAATTTATTATTTTCGTAGGCCCGTCAGGCTGCGGTAAGTCAACTACCCTTCGTATGATTGCAGGCCTTGAGGAGATCAGCTCCGGTGAGCTTTGGATCGGCGACAAGCTGGTAAATGACGTAGAGCCTAAGGACAGGGATATTGCGATGGTATTCCAGAACTACGCTCTGTATCCTCATATGACAGTTTATGACAACATGGCATTCGGCCTTAAACTTAGGAAAGTACCAAAGGCTGATATTGATAAGGCTGTTCAGGAAGCTGCAAAGATCCTTGATATCGCTCATCTGCTTGATCGTAAGCCGAAGGCTCTTTCCGGCGGTCAGAGACAGCGTGTTGCCATGGGTCGTGCAATCGTTCGTAATCCTAAGGTATTCCTTATGGATGAGCCTCTTTCCAACTTGGATGCCAAGCTGAGGGTTCA
>CANRBP010000035.1 GCA_947628875.1 uncultured Lachnospira sp. | reverse complement strand
TTACATCTGCAAATGCAGGGCAGCTTCAAAAATATATCAACAGCCGGTGGGATGCGGTGCAGCAAATATATGAAACAGAGCACAAAGGCGCAAGCGCATACTACAGGGAAGTGCTTGCAGGCTGCCGTAAGGTATGCGCAGTGGATATCGGCTGGGCAGGAAGCGGTGCAGTTTCGCTTGCCGCTCTTGTCCGGGACGTATGGCACATACCCTGTGAAGTTTTTGGGCTTATTGCAGGAACTAATACGGTTTATAATGCAGAGCCGGATGCAGCTGAGGCTTTTCTGCAGACAGAAAAGCTGAAATCTTACATGTATTCAGCGGATCATAACCGCGATCTGATGAAGAAGCATAACCCCAATAAGGATTATAATGTTTATTGGGAGCTGCTGCTGGCTTCGCCGACAAGAACATTCAGCGGCTTTTCTTATGATAAAAGCACAGGCCGCTGGGGACTGGAATTTGGAGGGTACGACCAGAATATTGACGGTGTTGCCGATATTCAGGCAGGGATTTTGGATTTCGTTAACGATTACTGTACCCATTTTGACGGTTTTCCATATATGCTTAACATAAGCGGCAGAAATGCCTACGCGCCAATGCTGATAGCAGCAAGCCATGAAGAAGCATACCTTAAACAGGTAGCAAACCGCTTTCATCTTGAAACCGGAATCAACTGACAGGTTACTGGGATTGCTGTTATATTTGTTCTATCATACATAAGGTTAGGGAGGCAAAAATGAGGACAGACCGAAGGATCATCACCAGAAGAAGATATGGCATGATTAAGCTGATCCTGATTCTGGCCGTGTTTCTGATAGAATTTGCGCGGCTGCTTGGCTGGCTTTCAGTCCGCTCCGACAGGGCAATGCTGGCTGCAGGCTACTTGCTGCTCGCCATGATGTTTTTGGCAAACGGCCATAACAGGCGCGTATATTTAAAATATGAGTCTGAGCTGAGCCTGGTCATAAAAAGCTGCCTGGTCAACCTGATCACGGGATTTTTTATCGCCGCAGCCGAAGATATCCCTCCCGAAACGCTCTGGTTTGGCATTGTCATGCTGACTGTTGCCAATCTGGCAAGCATTGTTATTATCAGCCTCGGCGTTAACGGTTTTTCGCGTTTTAAACAGCTGCACATCAACAAGATCTGGCATGTGTACGGCGAGGAAGACATACGCAACGTCAAGAAAATCGAAGAAAAGATTTCCAAGTGCGATGAGGTTTACCTGCATGGCCTGCCATCATCTCACCGAAGCATTTTTATGCAGCTATGCTTTAAGCTTGGCAAGACTGTATACTATACGGCGGAACTGCCTGATGTTATGCTCAAATCCTCCGGCCTGGCGCAAGACCATGATATGCCTGTCTATTATTGTACCAACTTCGGGATTGGCTCAACATCAGCTTTTCTCAAACGCGCGTTTGACATTGTAGCGTCATTGCTGCTGCTGGTCATTCTCTCGCCTTTATTTCTGGCAACAGCTGCCATGATTAAGCTTGAAGACGGCGGAAAGGCCATTTATAAGCAGGCGCGCTGTACGAAAGACATGAAAATTTTTCAGATATATAAGTTCAGGAGCATGCAGGAAGAGTCGGAAAAACAGCAGGCACACCTGGCTATGGAGGATCAGGAGCGGATCACGCGGATAGGCAGATGGATACGCAGGTATAAAATAGATGAGCTTCCTCAGCTTGTCAATATACTGAAAGGCGATATGAGTTTTGTAGGGCCGCGCCCGGAACAGCCTGAACTGATTGAGAAGGCTCTTGACGAAACGCCGGCTTTTTCTCTCCGCACAAAAGTAAAGGCCGGGCTTACAGGCTATGCACAGGTTCGCGGACGTTATGATACCAAATTTAAAGATAAACTGCTGTGGGATCTTATCTATATTGAAAATTTTTCCCTGATGCTCGATGTCAAAATATTAATTATGACTGTATTTAAAGTAATTTCAGGCAAATAGGCAATTGCCGCATCAGCCGTCCGGTTTATATAAAATATTGGAGGAGCGTCAAATTGGAAACGAAAACCGAGCATAAACATGGGCATGTGCATGAGGAGCATGTGCATGTGCCCGCTGGGAACAGTGAGCACATTGGGCATATTGGGCACCTGCATTCACACACGCATGATCCTGATGAAATAAAAGCTATAACGAACCGTTTGGCGAAAGCAGCCGGGCATCTTGAAGCTGTCAAGCGCATGGTGGAAGACGGAAGGGACTGCAGCGAAGTGCTGGTGCAGCTCGCAGCCGTCAAAGCCGCTATCAACAATGCCGGCAAGGAGATTTTGAAAGAACATATCAGCCATTGCATGGTTGAGGCTGTCCAAAGCGGCGATATGGCAGCCGTGGAGGAGTTAAACCATGCTATTGACCAGTTTATGAAGTAACGGGGAACGTACAGATGTCATAGTTTACCGGATGGTAAAAACGGCTGGCAATATCCTCAATGACGCAGTCCGGATTTCCCATCAGCCACATTAATTTTACCGCTGCGGCCTCAATCGTCATATCACAAAGTTCAATGACATGGCACTTGTGCTCGACAGCAGAAAGACGCCTGCCGACAGCATACTGTTTTATATTTGTTCCCTCAAACGCAGCCTGCGTAGCAGCTGCAAGTATGCGTCCGGGATACCGTCCGGCGGCGGCTGTGACCGCAGGCATCAGATTTTCCGGGATGCCGCCCATGCCGAACCCTTCCAGGATAATGCAGCGGTAGCGCGCAAACAGCTCCGGAATGATTTCCGGATCCATTCCCGGCATCAGCTTGAGGATAAATAGGCTGCTGTCAAATGCAGGCTGGTACTGCGGCAGCGCATTTTCCTGATATAATGGCCGGCTAACGCCGTCCGGCAGCTGCGACGGCAGTATTTTCCCATCGCGCAGCTCCGCCAGAACAGGAAAATTGATGCTCTCAAAAGCACGGACTGATTTTGTAAACATTTTCCTGGCACGCGTTCCGGCTATCACAGCTTTGCCAAATACCACGCAGACGTCATGCGCATCATGAAAGCATGCATATGCCAGGCTGTCCTGCAGGTTCTCAATGGCATCCGTGCCGGTGCTTGTGATGCTTTTCTGAGCGCCTGTCAGTATGATCGGCTTAAAAGAGTTCTGGAACATGTAGGAAAGAGCGGCGGCGGTATAGGCGAGCGTGTCCGTGCCATGAGTTATGACAAAGCCGTCAAAGCGGCTGTATTGTTCCCTGATGATTCCGGCAACCGCCTGCCATATGCTTATGGATATGTCTGTGCTGTCAATGCTGCATGCCTGCACGGACTCAAGCACGCAGTCCGCCGGAAGGTTCATCAGGCGGCCGGCCAGTTCCTCTGCGGATAATGCCGGAGCCAGGCCATTGGCGGCAGGCTGGCAGGCTATGGTTCCTCCGGTCGCAATCAGTAATATATGTTTCATAAAAACCCCGTTCTGCTGTTAATACAGCTTGTTTATATGCGTCAATATTACTGTAAAGAAATATAAAGGTCAATAAATAAATTTTTAAAAAATTCCAGGGGGTAAAAAAATATGCTCATTGATGATTTTGGCAGGTCGGGTATTATAGTTATCCTGATAATGCTGGCTGTTATCATTGCAATGAAATACAGTGATATTAAAAGGCAGTCTCTTGTAAATGCAAAGACGAGGTTTCTATCTAACATCAGCCATGAAATACGGATGCCTTTGAACACATTAATCGGATTAAACCGCCTGATGGAACATCACCTTGATGATAAAGAGCGCATGCAGGATTATCTGAAGAAAAATGCAGCAACCTCCGAATACCTGCTAACGCTGTTAAATGATATCCTGGACATGTCCAAGATACAGGACGGCAATATACATCTGCGCCACGAGCCTATGCTTTTGGACAGCGTAATCTCAGACGTGCTGGCCATGCAGCAGGAAAACATGAATGAAAAATCACAGGTTTTCCAGCAGGATATTGATATTCCGCATTCATGCGTGTATGGTGACGAACTCCGCATAAAGCAGATTTTGATGAATATTATGAGCAATGCCGTCAAGTTTACGCCTGAGCATGGCCAGATTACTATGAAAGCTTCACAGTCGTCTCCTGACAAAAATACTGTCGTAACCACATTCGCGGTTACTGATACCGGCTGCGGCATGAGCCGGGAATTTCAGAAAAAAATCTTTGAATCATTTACGCAGGAAAACAATCAGCATACGCAGGGCAATACAGGCACGGGACTTGGCATGTCTATCAGCTATAAACTCGTGAAAAAGATGGGCGGAACGCTGGAAGTAGACAGCGAGCTGGGCAGGGGCAGCTGTTTCACTCTGGCAATTCCCCTGCAGATTTCATCTGACCGTCCGGCAGGCATTGAGGCTGAAACTGACGCTGATTCGCCATTTAATATATCCGTAACGCCTGAGGCGGCAGAGACAGAAAAGCAAGCTGGAAAAACCGGACCGGAAAGCCGCAGCCGCAAGATACTGCTGGCTGAGGATAATGCGCTTAATGCCGGCGTTGTCCAGGAGATACTCGCGCTCGAGGGTTATGATGTAACTGTTGCTTTTGACGGAAAGCAGGCAGTTGAAATATTTGCTGATTCTCCGATTTATGAATATGATGTGATATTAATGGACGTAAAGATGCCAGTGATGAACGGATACGATGCCGCTATGAAAATCAGAAGCTTAGATCGCGCTGACGCAAGCAGCGTCATCATATTCGCCTGTACTGCCAACACTTCGAGAGAAGATAAGAAACGTGCAGAACAGGCAAATATGAACGGTTTTTTGTCCAAACCTATAAATATTGACATGTTCCTCCAAAAGCTGGACGAAATCTTGCATAAACCGGACGCAGAATAAACTTTTTCAGGCCTCTATAGAGCGTATAAGGTTGACCATTTCAATTGCGCCCAGCGCGCAGTCATAACCCTTATTGCCTGCCTTTGTCCCAGCCCTCTCAATGGCCTGCTCGATATTGTTAGTTGTCAGTATGCCGAACATAACCGGTATTTCGCTGGATAAAGCTACTGACGCGATCCCTTTGGACACTTCATTGCATACATAATCATAATGGCTGGTGCTGCCTCTTATAACGGCGCCAAGACAGATAACAGCATCGTACTTTTTGCTTTTTGCCATTTTGGCAGCGATAAGCGGTATCTCAAACGCTCCCGGCACCCATGCCACATGAATATCGTCCTCTGCGACATTATGGCGGAGCAGGCCATCCATTGCGCCCTCAAGCAGCTTCGATGTAATAAATTCGTTGAACCTTGACGCAACAATACCGATTTTTATTCCGCTGGCGACAAGATTGCCTTCATAAGTCTTCATTATACTTCATCATCCTTTCATAACATAATCAGCAGCATGGCATTTTAAGCCCGCCTAATAATTCAGGATATGCCCCATCCTTGTCTGTTTTGTTTTCAGATAAAAAAGATCCTCCTCAGTAGCCGCCATTTGCAGCGGTATGCGCTGCGTGATCTCCAATCCGAAATCGGACAGCTGGTAAACTTTATCCGGATTATTGGTAAGCAGCCTGAGCGTCTTTGCCCCCAGATCACGCAATATCTGCGCGCCAATGTAATATTCGCGCAGATCTCCTGCAAACCCCAGGGCAATGTTGGCTTCAAGCGTATCAAGCCCTTCCTCCTGAAGGGCATAAGCGCGCAGCTTATTTATAAGGCCGATGCCGCGCCCCTCCTGCCGCATGTAGAGCAGGATGCCGCGCCCCTCCTGCTGTATCTGCGTCATTGCGGCGGCAAGCTGCTGTCCGCAGTCACACCTCAGCGAACCAAACGTATCGCCAGTCAGGCACTCGGAATGCACCCTGCACAGAATATCCTTTCCATCGCCCACAGAACCCTTGACCAGCGCGACATGGTGTTCGCCGTTCAGCTTGTTGATATATCCATATGCTTTAAATTCGCCGTATTTGGTCGGCATATCCGCAGCAGCAACCTGCTCTACGAGCTTATCATGACGTTTGCGGTAATCCTCAAGCTCCTTAATCGTAATAATAGAAAGATTCCATTGCTTTGCAAGAGCCAGCAGTTCCTGCGTGCGCATCATGGTTCCGTCATCACGCATTATCTCACAGCACAATCCGCATTCTTTAAGTCCTGCCAGGCGCATAAGATCTACAGTCGCCTCCGTATGGCCATTCCTTTCAAGGACGCCATTCTTTTTGGCGAGCAGCGGAAACATATGGCCGGGACGCCGGAAATCCTGCGGCTTCACGCCGTCCTCAACGCACTTCATGGCTGTGACAGAACGCTCAGCGGCAGAAATGCCTGTGGCAGTGCTGACATGGTCAATGGAGACGGTAAAGGCTGTTTCGTGGTTGTCAGTATTGTCTGATACCATCTGAGGTATCTGCAGCCTGCGCACATATTCCTCTGACATCGGCATACAGATAAGGCCCTTGCCATGCGTAGCCATAAAGTTAATATTTTCCGTTGTGGCAAATTGTGCGGCGCAGATAAAATCGCCTTCATTTTCACGGTTTTCATCGTCCGTCACCAAAATAATCTTTCCGGCCTGCAGGTCTTTTAACGCCTCTTCAATTGTATTCCATTCATCCATTGCGTATTCGCCTTCTTTCTACTGATAATAGCCATATTTTGCAAGAAATTCTTTCGTGATGCCCATATGCTGATCCGCCGGCTTTTCCGGCATCTCCATCAGCTTTTTAACATATTTTCCAATAATATCCGTTTCCAGGTTGACCAGATCGCCAGCCTTGCGTTCACTTAGAATAGTTGCTGATACAGTATGCGGAATCGCAGAGACTGAAAAAGCTGCATCTGACACAGAGGCAACTGTAAGGCTGATCCCGTCTACTGTGACAGAACCCTTCTCCACGATAAACTGCATCAAACTCGGCGCCGCGCTGATAGTATACCATATAGCTGTGTCATCTCTTTGCATATCCAGTATCATGCCGGTGCCATCTACATGGCCGGCAACAATATGGCCGCCAAACCTGCCGTTTGCAGGCATTGCCCTCTCAAGATTGACGCTGCTTCCGCGTGCAAGCCTGGATAACCCGGATCGCGCCAGCGTTTCATGCATAACATCTGCGCTAAAACCCTGGCTGTCATAAGCCGTAACCGTCAAGCATACGCCATTGACGGCAATGCTGTCGCCAATATGCATATCTTCAAGAACCGTGTGCGCCTGTATGTCAAGCACCGCAGAATGCACGCCTGTCTCAATATTGCGGACAAGGCCTATTTCTTCAATAATGCCTGTAAACAAATTCAGAAACACCTGCCTTTCTCATATGCCCGGCTGCAGATAGCCTTCAATAAGAAAATCCCTGCCAATCCGCCTGACCGTACTGCTGCAAATGCCAAACGCATGGCCGGGGTCATCTGCGCCTTTGCCGCCAACCGGCGTTTTCGCACCGGCGCCGCCCAAAATACTTGGAGCAATATAGGCATAAACTTTATTCACAATGCCTGCGCTGACAGCGGACCAGTTGAGCTCTGCGCCGCCTTCGAGCAGTATGCTGTCAATTCCCTCCGCTCCAAGCTGTGCCATCAGAGCCTTTAAGTCAACATGCCCCTGTTTTTCCGGCACAGCCAGCAGGCGGCAGCCAAGCTCCCGGTACGGTTCGCATTTCTGCTGATCCGTACAGCATGTAGCCAGTATCACAGGCGCCTCCTGCGCAGTCTGAACGATTTTTGAAACAAGCGGCGTGCGCAGGGCCGTATCGCAGATAATGCGGATCGGATTCCTGCCTCCCTCAATGCGGCAGGTCAGCATCGGATCATCGTCAAGCACAGTCTGAACGCCAGCCATAATCGCACGGTAGCGGTGGCGCAGCGTATGGGCATGCACCCTTGCTTCCTCCCCGGTGATCCACCTGGAAGCTCCTGTGCAGGCGGCAATCTTTCCGTCCAGTGTCATTGCATATTTCATCGCGACAAAAGGAGAACCTGCTGTTATATAGTGAAAAAACACTTCATTCAGCTTGCGGCACTCTTTTTCCAGCACATGCTCCGTGACAGCAACGCCATGTGCCATGAGCGCAGCGGTGCCTTTGCCTGACACCAGCGGATTCGGATCGGACGAACCGATGACAACGCGCGCGATCCCGGCCTCAAGTATGGCATCAGTGCATGGCGGCTGTTTCCCGTAATGACAGCATGGTTCCAGAGTAACATACATGGTCGCTCCGGCAGGAGGCTGCGTACAGCTTGCAAGAGCGTTTCTCTCAGCATGAGCCTCCCCGTACCTCAGATGGCAGCCCTGTCCGATAATTTCCCCGTTTTTTACAATGACCGCGCCAACCATCGGATTCGGCGATGTCCAGCCGCATCCCTTTTCAGCCAGTTCTAGCGCCAGCCTCATATAATCTTCATCAGTCATAAAGCGCCTCCTAACATTTATCATAAAAAATCCCGAAGAATAAACTCCGGGCGGCAGCTTCAAAACAGACAGCAACAAAACACAAATGACAAGCGGACTGTACAAAACTTGTCTTTACTTATATTAGAACGCATTAAAATATTTGTCAAGCATTTACGGCTTCAGCGCCGCAAAGCTGCGGCAAATACGCCATTTGTATTTTATTTAATAATTTAAAGAATAGTATTGCTTTTAGAACGGGCATAATGTTAACATGTCCCTTATCAAGAGGCTGTTGCGCTAAAGAACTGTATATCTTAATGCGGCGGCCTCCGCTCTTTATTTAAGGAACGTAAGGGTGAAACAACACAGAAATGAGGAACGGAACATGGAAAAAAAAGAACAATGGAACGGTTTTAAGGGCAGGCTCTGGAAAGAGGAAGTCAATGTCAGGGATTTCATACAAAACAATTACACGCCATATGATGGTGACGAATCTTTTCTTGCCGGCCCGACAGATGCGACTGATAAACTCTGGGGCAGGCTCCAGGAACTGCAAAAGGAGGAACGCGCCAGCAAAGGCGTGCTCGACATGGAAACCAGCATTGTTTCCGGACTTACCGCTTATGGCCCAGGATATATAGATGAATCCATGAAAGATCTGGAAAAAATTGTCGGCCTGCAGACGGACAAGCCGCTGAAACGTGCCTTTATGCCATACGGCGGCATAAAAATGGCTGAAGAAGCCTGCAAAAGCTACGGCTACGAGCCGGAACCGCAACTGCACAAAATCTTTACAGAGTACCACAAAACTCACAATCAGGGCGTTTTTGACGCTTACACGCCGCAGATGCGCAAAGCGCGCCACAGCCACATAATAACCGGACTGCCGGATACCTACGGGCGCGGCCGCATTGTCGGGGATTACAGGCGCGTTGCGCTGTACGGTATTGATTTCCTGACAGCAGAGAAAAAGAAGGATCTGGAAAACTGCGGCGACGGCACTATGACAGACGATATAATCCGCCAGAGGGAAGAAATATCCGAGCAGCTGCGTGCGCTTGCCGGCATGAAAAAGATGGCCGAATCATACGGCTATGACATTTCCCGGCCTGCGGCCAATGCGCATGAGGCTGTCCAATGGCTGTATTTCGGATATCTTGCGGCTATCAAGACGCAAAACGGCGCAGCAATGTCAGTGGGGCGCATTTCCACATTCCTGGACATTTATATTGAGCGCGATCTGAAAAACGGAACGATTTCAGAGGACGAGGCTCAGGAGCTGATTGACCATTTCGTCATGAAATGCAGAATGGTCAAATTTGCGCGCATTCCTTCCTACAACGAGCTTTTTTCCGGCGACCCGACATGGGCCACGCTTGAGGTCGGCGGCACCGGCATAGACGGGCGCTCCATGGTGACAAAAAACGACTATCGCTTTCTGCATACGCTGGAAAATATGGGGCCTTCGCCGGAACCGAATCTGACTGTTTTATATGCTTCCCGGCTGCCTGAGAATTTTAAAAAATATGCCGCGAAAATTTCTATCACGACAAGCTCAATACAGTACGAAAATGATGATGTAATGAAAGCCGTATGGGGTGATGACTATTCGATCTGCTGCTGCGTGTCCGCCACGCAGACCGGAAAAGAAATGCAGTTTTTTGGCGCGCGGGCAAACCTTGCAAAATGCCTTCTGTATGCGATAAACGGCGGCGTGGACGCAATATCCAGAGAGCAGGTCGGGCCTGCCTACAGGCCGATTGTCTCGGAATACCTTGATTACAGCGAGGTAGTTGAAAAATTTGATGCCATGATGGACTGGCTGGCCGGCCTTTATGTCAATACGCTTAACCTGATCCAGTATATGCATGACAAATATTATTATGAAGCTGCTGAAATGGCGCTTATTGATACAGATGTAAAGCGGACTTTCGCAACCGGCATCGCAGGCTTTTCGCATGTGGTAGATTCCCTCTCAGCCATTAAATATGCAAAAGTAAAAGCAATACGCGATGAAACCGGTTTTGCAATAGACTATGAGATAGAGGGGGATTTCCCAAAATACGGAAATGATGACGACCGGGCGGACGATATCGCTGTGTGGCTGCTGAAAACTTTTCTTGATAAGATTAAAAAACAGCACACGTACAGGAATTCCGAACCGACAACGTCTATATTGACTATCACCTCCAATGTCGTGTACGGAAAATATACCGGCAGCATGCCGGACGGCCGGAAAGCGGGCGCGCCGCTTGCGCCGGGCGCCAACCCAAGCTACGGGGCAGAGAAAAACGGCCTGCTGGCGTCCCTGAACTCTCTGGCAAAACTGCCGTATGAGTGGGCGCTTGACGGCATCTCCAATACGCAGACAATGAACCCGGAAGCACTCGGGCACAGCGATGACGAGCGCATAAGCAACCTGGTGAGCGTGATGGACGGCTATTTCGACCAGGGCGCACATCATCTTAATGTCAATGTATTCGGCCGCGAAAAGCTGATAGATGCGATGGAGCATCCGGAAAAGCCGGAATACGCTAATTTTACTATCCGCGTTTCAGGTTATGCAGTTAAATTCATTGATCTGACGAAGGAACAGCAGATGGACGTTATTGCAAGGACATTCCATGATAAAATGTGAGTCTGCTGTCAAAACGCAGTTTCTTCTGGCAGAAAAAGCGCATTTATAAATTATTCGGAGGTCATTTTAAGTGGAAAACTATAGCAGAACGCCTAAGCTAACCGGAATAATACACTCAACAGAAAGCTTTGGCTCGGCAGACGGTCCTGGCGTAAGATATATCGTATTTTTGCAGGGGTGCTCCATGCGATGCAGGTATTGCCATAATCCGGACACCTGGGCGTTCAGGTCAGATGAATCATATGAGGAAACTCCTGAAGAAACCCTGCAAAAAGCCCTGCGCTACAGAGGCTATTGGGGGAATCGCGGCGGCATTACCGTCAGCGGCGGAGAACCCCTGCTCCAAATCGATTATGTGACGGAGCTGTTCAGGCTTGCAAGGCAACAGAATATTAATACGGCGCTTGACACTTCCGGAAGCCCGTTTACGCAAAATGAGCCTTTTTTTGAAAAATTTAATAAGCTCATGGAATATACGGATTTATTTATTCTGGATATCAAGCATATTGATGACGCGCAGCACCAAAAGCTGACCGGCAGAAGCAACCGCAGCGTGCTGGATATGGCGCAGCATTTATCTGATAAAAATAAACCTATGTGGATACGCCATGTCCTGGTGCCAGGTTACACTGACGATGAAACTTCTCTTAAACAGCTTGGCGAATTTGTCAGGCACCTCAATTCTGTTGAGCGTTTTGAGGTGCTGCCATATCATACGTTAGGCATTTACAAGTGGGAGCATATGGGCATTCCATATACTCTCTCCGAGGTAAAACCGCCTGATGCCGGACAGCTTGAGCGCGCAAAAAATCTGCTTGGGATCTGAATGCGGCCAATTCAGTTATCTGAGCTGTTTTTCAGCAGCGCCGCCAGACAGGGAGGGAAAATATTATGCGTTTAAAAAACTGTATGCTGGATCTGCATGTCCACCTTGACGGGTCTCTCTCGGCAGATACCGCCAGGGCGCTTGGGAAGATGCAGGGCATTGATCTGCCGGAAACAGATGAATTGCTTATGCGGCGCCTGCAGGCGCCCAGGGACTGCCGCGACTTAAACGAATACCTGACCAGCTTTGAATTTCCGCTGCAGCTGCTGCAGACGCCAGAAGCAATGGAGGAGGCCGTAGCCAGGCTGCTTGCGGAGCAGTGGCAGGAAGGCGTCATTTACAGCGAGATACGGTTTGCGCCGCAGCTTCACACGCGAAAGGGCATGGATCAGTATGAAGCGGCGGAGGCGGCGCTGGAAGGCCTGTACCGGGGCATTCGCCAGTCAGGCATTCAGGCAGGCCTGATCCTGTGCATGATGCGCGGCAATGGCAACGAGGCTGATAACCGCATCACTATAGATGTGGCAAAGCGTTACCTCGGCAATGGCGTTGCGGCACTGGATCTGGCAGGCGCGGAAGGATTGTATCCGACTGAAAACTATGCGTCCCTGTTTGCATATGCGCAAGAGCAGGATATCCCGTTTACGGTCCATGCAGGCGAAGCAGACGGCCCAAAGAGCGTAAAAAGCGCACTGTCATTCGGCGCAAGGCGTATCGGGCATGGAGTGCGCGCCGTGCAGGATAAG
This sequence comes from uncultured Lachnospira sp., assembly GCA_947628875.1. Taxonomy (GTDB): domain Bacteria; phylum Bacillota; class Clostridia; order Lachnospirales; family Lachnospiraceae; genus Lachnospira. The sequence goes on along the minus strand of CANRBP010000035.1, from coordinate 1,454 downwards.
CAGCTTTTAAATAAAATTGCTGAAAACAGCATTTTTTTAGAGCTATGCCCGACCAGCAACATGCAGACAAAAATATTTACTCAGATATCCGATTATCCTCTCCATGAGCTGATGGAAGCAGGAGTACGCGTCACGATCAATACCGATAACAGAACCGTATCAGATACCACGCCTGCACGGGAAATGTCGCTTATGCAGGAGACGTTCGGCCTTACGGACAGCCAGATCAGGCAGCTTTTGCTAAATGCGGCAGATGCGGCTTTTGCAACTGATGCGGTAAAAAATGATTTAAGAAAAAAAATAGAGGGGCAATATGTATTATACTGCAAGTAAAACGACAGACAAAAAAGAAGGCAGCCATAAAATAAACAGCCTGTTCTGCCGGGAAGCCGCACAGCAGATTATCGTGCCGGACATTGTCGGCACCGACCTGTTAAGCATTATTGAAGAAAAGCTTAACCGGGCAGGCTTTTATTACAGGATCGCATATCGCGTAAAAACTGTGGATTCTACCGTTGCCAAACTGATATATAAGGATTACCGCCATCCCGGCACAGAAAATGCAGACAAAAAGATGCAGGATCTTATCGGCATCCGCATTATGCTTTACTATACAGATGATGTGGATATCTGCATGAGGCTGCTTGATACTTTATTTTCCGAACCCGGCGTATGGGAGACGACTGAAAATACAGAATATGAATTTAAAGCCATGAAGGTAAACGGCATTTTCAGGCTGCCCGCATATCTGAGCAAAATTATCGTCAACCCGCTTCTGTCGGATTATATTGATGATACATTTGAAGTACAGGTACGGACCAATTCTTTTGAGGGCTGGCATGAGATCGAGCACGACCTGCGCTATAAGGGTTCAGCGTTCGGCATTGGCAATGGCGCGCTGGCCAGGAAAATGAACAGCATCCTGGCAACGCTGGAGTTATGCGACGATTCTATCGTCAAATTGCTGGAAGACCTTGGCCATCAGCATTATAAGGAACACAACTGGGGCGACATGATACGTTGCCATTACCGCCTCAAATTTACTAACGAGCAGCTTCACCCGGCCATCTGCCAGGTATTTGACGAGGATATTGAACTGGCAAAACAGTTTTACAAATTTGACAGGGAAAAAACCATACGCCAGCTATGGAACAATACATCTGGAAAGAGCTGCGGACTTACGGTAAATACAATCATCAAGACAGTCAACCAGATAGGCCCTGAAAATGCCCGGCTTAATGAAGTGATCGCCTCTTTGGAGAGCATTTCCGGCAGAGATGACGGCGAACGCAGGCGCAAGCGCTTTGAACCGTTTAAGCCGCTGGGTACATATAAGGTGTTTAAGGCAAAGACTTACCTTGATACCGCAAACCTCGGGGAGCGCGAGGCATTCAAGAAAGCTTCCGCTTACATTTATGCATGGGTGCGTTCGCGCTACAGCGAAGCATTCGAGG
>CANRBP010000034.1 GCA_947628875.1 uncultured Lachnospira sp. | reverse complement strand
CCTCGCCAATTGATTTGCCATTGACATAAGCCGCCAGCTTCATATCTGACAGATCTTCCGCTATTTTATCCGGCACCTGGAACACGATTACCGCCGTATATGTCTCGCCAGCCGCAATCTTTACATTGTCCAGCTCTGTCATGTCGTTTTTGAGCAGCGTTGCGGATTGTACTATCGTCCTATCCTGCGCAGTCATCTTCATGATAAGGCTGCTGCCCTTCGTGCTTGCTGTCACATCGCTGCCTGACTCATTCTTCAGCGCAAACTCAAATGCCACGATCTTGTTGCCTGAATTTGCAGCTACATAGCCTACAACATCGCCTGTCGGGTACTGTTTATCTACCGAGTAGTCCTGGAATGTTATCTCAACGCCGCTCAGTCCAAGCTCTGCTGCAATCGCAGACATCACATCAGCTGATGCCGGAATATCAGGCTCCTGCGCAGCTGCCGTCTGCTGAACCTGCGGCTGCTGCTGTACAGGCTGCTGTACGCTTCCCTGCGTGGCTGCCTCCTGTGCCTGCATCTTGCTCTGCGCCGCCCTAAGTTTCTGATATTCCCACTCATTCTGATAAGAATATTTCAGCATGACGCCTGCAATATACTCTGCAAGCAGATCATTCTGTTCCTTTGTCACCGAAATCTTATCTCCACAGCCGGTAATGGAAAACATCATCACCATAACAAGCCCCAATGCCGCTAACTTCTTCATCGCCTGCCTCCTCACTTTATCCGAAAGTTTCATATTTATATTTTATCACGCCTTTGCGTCCAGGTCAAACCAGAACTCAACGCCGCCTTCAACATTATGCGCGCCGCATTCTTTCCTGTAAGCATCCATGATTGCCTTTACAATGGACAGGCCGATCCCGTTTCCGCCGTATTCCCTTGTTCTCGCCTTGTCAACCTTGTAAAATTTTATCCAGATGTTCTCCAGATCCTCCTCAGGTATTGCCTTTCCCGTGTTATACACAAATACCCTCACCGTGTCTCCCATGCGCTCCGTCCGGACTTCGATTATCAGATCGCCCTCGCAGTGGTTGATTGCATTTGTCAGGTAGTTTGTCACAACTTCCTCTATCTTGTATTCATCTGACCACACGTCCATATGCTCTTCTTCTGGCAAAAAACGAATTGCAATACCCTTCTGGGACGCTCTCAGCTCGTTAGCCGCGATTACTGATGACAGCAGTTCCACTATATCAAAACGCTCCATGACCAGTTCTTCATTTCCAAACTCGATCTGGTTCAGCGTCAGAAGTTTTTTTACCATCGTATTCATCTTTGATGCCTCATCTATAATGACATCACAGTAAAATTCCATGCTCTCCGGATCATCGCTGATTCCTTCTTTTAACCCTTCCGCATAACCCTGTATGAGGGCAATAGGCGTTTTTAGCTCATGCGAAACATTTGACAGGAAATCCGACCGCATCTCATCAATCTGAACTTTGTGTTCAATATCACGCTGCAGTTCAAGATTTGCTGATTTCAGCCTCGATATGTTTTCTTCCAGCTTCGCAGACATATTGTTCATGCTGTTCCCAAGCACGCCTATCTCACCTTTATCAATGCCGTCATAGCGCGCGTTAAAGTCCATTCCTGCCATGCGCTCCGCCAGGTTGGACAGCTGCTTGATAGGCCTGGTGATGTAACTTGAAAACATATATGATATCACAATGCCGACAAGCAGGATAATCACTCCGATAACTGTGATAAATTTGTTTGATATCTTAACATTGTCGCGGATCCCCTGTGCAGCCATGCGCATCATGATGGAGTTGCCGTCGTCAAGCGTCCCCCAAAGCTCATAGTAGTCATCTGACAGACGGTCGTCATACACTTTTTGCAGCGTATACCGCTCCTCCTCCACGATTATCTCACGTTTTTCCAGAATGCCGCCATCCATGTCAACAATGGCATCGCCTTTATGCTTGTCCTTCACAGGCATGGATTCCTGCTCTTCACCCGTTGGCTGCTGTCCGTCCAATTGCTCAAACTGGCCGAATTGATCCCCGTTAAAAATACTCATGCGAAGACGGTTTATCATTTCCGCCTCTCCCTTAGTGTTTGCATAAACCGTTGTCCAGTCGCTGCTGACAACGATAACAGAGACAGCCGAGCTTGTCGTATACTGCTCCATCTCCCTCTGCATCTGTTCTTCTGTTATCTCTCCGCTGTCATACTCCAGCATCCACTCGTTGATGCTGCTGTACCCGGACAGCATCTGTTTCTGCTTGTTGGCAAAATAGACTTTTTCCAGCTGTGTTGTATTTAACAGCAGGAGCAGGACAAGCAGGCTCGCGATCATTCCCGCGGAAAGCAGCATGATTTTTACCTTAATGGAGTGTCTTCCCATCTGCTACACCTCAAATTTATATCCCATTCCCCAGATCGTCCGGATATAATCGCCCTTCTCCCCCATCTTTTTGCGAAGTTTTTTTACATGAGTGTCAATTGTCCTGGCATCGCCAAAGTAATCGTAATTCCACACGTTATTTAATATTTTTTCTCTTGAGAGCGCCAGTCCTTTGTTTTCTACAAAATATGTCAGCAGCTCAAATTCCTTGAAGCTCAGTTCAATCTCCTGCCCGTCTATCTTCACGATATGAGCCGCCTTATCGATCTCTATGCCGCCTATCTCAATAAACTCAGCGCTGTCCATCTGGTATGCCCTGCGCACCAGCGCGTCAACCCTGGCAGTCAGTATCTTCGGACTGAAAGGCTTTGAGATATATTCGTCTGCGCCGCAGTCAAATCCCTGCAGCTCGTCCCTCTCATCGCCCTTTGCCGTCAGCATTATGATCGGAACTGTAGAATCGCGCCTTATCTGCCTGCACACCTCCATGCCATCCATCTTCGGCATCATAACATCAAGAATTATCAGGGAAATGCCCTTGTCCGCATAAAAAATATCGATTGCCTCCTCGCCGTCCGCCGCCTCAATAACTTCATAATTTTTCCTGGAAAGAAAATCGTTGACCAGCTTGCGCATACGGCTTTCATCATCCACAACCAGCACCTTTATCTTATCCATGCCTACCTCCATATGCTTTTATAGATAACCTTACTATAAACCCAATATATGTTTAAAATGTGAAGTATGAGAAATACTATTGCTTTTTTAACGTCCCAGCTCTTTTTCCAGCGCTTTTAAAGATTCTTCCTGGGATTGGAGCTGCTCCTGCCAGCCTGCATATTTGTTCTGCAGATTTACTTCATAATTTAAAATGTTGGGGTTTGATGAATTTCTTGTAATCAGTATAATCACAAGAATAATCACAAGCAGTGCAGCATTGACAATCATGCTTCTGACGAACCAATCTTTATAATGGCTGCATTTTTGCTCCAATGTGCGTATCTGCCCTTTATTTTTTGTGATCTGCCTCCTGCCATCAAGAAATTCCTGAACTTCAAATTGAACCGGTATCGGACGTATCTTTTCATTCGGGATATCTTTTGACTTATACAGAATATCTTGAAGTTCGCGCAGATAATTCAATCCGACTAACGTCTTAAACAGATCCGTGTCCAGCAGCTTGTTATACAGCGCATACACATTCCTGGCATCTTTGGCATCTGTTTTTTCCGACAAATATTTTATGGCATTTACCTCGTCCTTTGCCTTCTCGGCTGCCTCTTTGGACTTAAAATGATATCCGGCAACGATAAATTCTTCCTGATTTTCCATACATCACGCTCCTTTGGGCAATTTCATTTAACGCTGTCTGTGCTTCTTCAATGCCGAATCTGCCTTGTATGCTTTTATTTTACAATATTTTTGACCGATTTCAACCTTTTTGGCGCGCCTATTTCCGCAAAAACAGATTTAAAAAAACCGCTGAAAACTATCCTGTTCTCAGCGGTTATAACTATAGTGCCCTGCGGATTATTTTAACTGTGCTGCCACCTCTGCCGCAAAGTCTTCATTCTTCTTCTCAAGGCCCTCGCCTGTCTCAAAGCGCACAAATGCCTTGATTGTGATTTTTGCGTTATTATTCTTTGCAACGCCTGCTACATAATTGCCAACGCTCTGCTTGCCGTCCTCAGCCTTTACATAAACCTGATCAAGAAGGCAGATTTCCTTTAACTCCTTGTTTACGCGTCCCTGTACCATTCCGGCAATAATCTTGTCGTTTGCATCCGGCTTCTCATTTTTAGCCGCAGCAGTGAGGATTTCTGTCTCTTTTGCAATATAATCCTGATCTACCTCTGCCCTGCTCGTGTACATTGGCTTTAATGCAGCCGCCTGCATAGCGACATTTTTTGCCATTTCCCTGATCTCGTCATTTACAACGTCCGTCTCAACATCTACCAGTACGCCGATTTTGCCGCCCATATGGATATATGAAGCTACGAAACCGTTTTCCTCTTTCATCTTTGCAAATCTTCTGATTTTCAGGTTTTCGCCGATAACAGCCACCTGGCTTGCCAGCTCGTCTGCAACCGTCTTATTCTGATCTTCCTGCCAGCTCTCTGCCAAAAATGCATCTATATCTGCAGCTGACGTGTTAAGCGCCTGTTTTGCAACCTTATCTACATATGCATTAAAATCTGCATTTTTTGCCACAAAGTCTGTCTCAGAATTTACTTCAACGATGGCTGCCTGGCTGCCCTCAACAACGATTTTAACAATACCCTCTGCCGCAATCCTGCCAGCCTTCTTGGCTGCCTTTGCCATTCCGTTTTCCCTCAAAAATTCAACAGCCTTATCCATGTCGCCGTCTGTATTAGCCAGCGCCTTCTTGCAGTCCATCATGCCTGCGCCTGTCATCTCTCTCAGTTCTTTTACCATTGCTGCTGTTACTGCTGCCATTTTTCAATCCTCCATAATCAATCTCTAAATATGCAAATCAACATTAAATGTTTTATTACCCAAAAATGCTTCAACCTGTTTTGTCAGGCTGAAGCATTTGTTAATTCCAGTTCACCGGAAGCATAATTATGCAATATTATGCCTCTGCTTCCACTTCCTCAACAGACTCTTCCGCCGGCATTGCCTCTGCACCCTGATTAGCCTCAATAACTGCATCTGCCATCTTGGAAACGATCAGTTTAACAGCTCTGATTGCATCATCATTGCCAGGGATAACATAGTCCAGCTCATCCGGATCACAGTTAGTATCTGCGATACCGATCAGCTGAATGCCCAGCGCATGTGCTTCATGGACACAAATTCTTTCTTTCTTCGGGTCAACAATAAAAATCGCATCAGGAACGCGCTTCATCTCCTTGATGCCGCCAAGGTTCTTCTGCAGCTTTTCCATCTCTTTTTTCAGCTTGATAACTTCTTTTTTCGGAAGGACATCAAATATTCCATCTTCCTGCATGCTCTCAATTTCTTTCAGCCTGCTGATCCTGCTCTGTATAGTTTTAAAGTTGGTGAGCATTCCGCCCAGCCATCTCTCATTTACATAATACATTCCGCAGCGCTCTGCTTCTGTAGCAATGGCATCCTGCGCCTGCTTCTTTGTTCCGACAAACAGAATGATTCCGCCGTTTGAAACGATGTCTACAACTGCCTTGTAGGCCTCATCTACCTTGCCGACTGACTTCTGCAGGTCGATAATATGGATGCTATTCCTCTCTGTATAGATGTACGGTGCCATCTTAGGATTCCATCTCTTTGTCTGGTGTCCAAAATGAACACCTGCCTCAAGCAGCTGCTTCATTGAAATTACGCTCATTTTTCTACCTCCATTGGTTTTTCTTTCCTTTTGCAGACTTCTCTGGCAGAACAGCCGGAACCCGGCACCCGTCCTGTAATCCATCTGCATGTTTTTTCACACAGAGCCTATTATAACAAGTCCCCGTTTATAAATCAAGCATTTTATGCCTTGAATTATACTATTTTTCAGCTTTAATCTTTTTATGCGCAAGTTTTTACTGCATCCTTGTGATAATTTTTGCAATATTTTCGTAGGAATCTCCCTTGACGAACTCATAAACGCCATCGTTAACCAGGGTTGAATAACCATTGTCATGCATGTATTGAGCAAACGCCCCGCTGTCATCAATAACTCCTGCTTCATAGAGGATCTCGGCCGCTGTTGTGGCATAATAAGCTCCCGTTATCTCCACTGTGATTTTCTCCCCGTCCTGCCGCACAGTATCAGATTCCTCCTGTTTTGCCGGTGCGCTCGATGCTGTTTTGTCAGCCGCCGTTGTATAGGCTATAATAGAACCCGTTGACTCCTGAGACTGCATCTGGCTGTTACCCTCAAACCCGGCTTCTGATGACCGTATGTTATAGGAAACAGTTAAAATGACAGTCGCCACGATCATGCCAATGCCAAACCCCCTGAGATAATATTTCAGTTTCATGTCAACTCCTATCACATTGAATCGTTAAACAGGCCAATTACCAAGTTGACCTCCCCAATGCCGAGTCCAAGTTTCCTGGCAATATCTTTGCTCTCCATTCCCTGACGATATAAGGCAAGGATCTTCTCATTATTATTTTTGCCGCTGCTGTCCGGCTTATCAAAGACAGCTTTGTTTTCCGAACTGGTCTGTTTGCGTTTCTTTTTGGAAGAATGTCTTCCGTTATTTCTTACGCTGTTATTTTCGGATTTTTTTTCATTTTTATCATTTTTTTCATTTTGTCCATTGCGTATATTTTGTATGTTTTGTTCATTCGCTTCAGGCTGTTTTGTTTCCTGCCCGGCCTGGCCGTCCGCAATCTCTGCCTGCTGCGCAACAACCATTCCGTTTAGCTCTACTGCCTGATTATACTGTTTTTCAGGCTCGCGCATACGCTCGTTGCTTTGGCGAACCATTTCAATCAGCCTTTCCTTTGCCAGATCTCGGCTGCCCGATGCCGCCTTATCCTGCTCCTCAGGAGGCTGCTCCTGAACCGCCTCATTTCCGGCATCTGCCTGAAGTTTTGCCACCTCGCGCTTTGCGATATTTACATCTTTAACAGTACTCTTTACCTCTTTTGCCTTCTCATTTAGCATATCATATAAAAAAACCGTCTCATTATGGTTCCGGCTTATCTCATTGATAACTGTTTCAGCAAAATCATTCATCTCAAGTATTTTGGTATTTGAGATTTTATCCAGCTGCGCTTCCGTCCGCTCGGAAATTTCCTGCATTTTCTCATGCAGAATGGCTTCCGCCTGCTCTCTGAGCATTTCCTCCTGCTGTTCCGTCAGTTTGGCCTCTGATAAATTTTCTTTTTTCTCATTTTCTTCATCTTTCCCCTCAAAGATAAAGCTGACAACCGTGCAGGCTGCACCAATGATCAATAACACGATTTCTAAGGCTGTCATTGCGTCCGCTGCCCTCCGTCAAATTTTTATATCGAACAATGAACTTGACATACTCTTGAGCGTCACATGTCCATCCTCCTGTAAATCTATATCTTCCTCCGCATGCGTGCGTTTTTTTCTTTTGCCCTCATACTCATTGTCGCTCTTATCTTTTGCATCAAACTTTTTTTTGCGATTATCAGCATCTGCTTTTTCCGTAACCTGCTCCGCCTGAATCTCAACTTTCTTCTCCAGCTGCGCCGTAATGTCAAACTGCTGCACAGCAGGCTTTGTCATTTCATTGTGCTTTATGTTGCTGACTTCATTCATCTGCTGCATCATTACTACATCTACAGGCCTTATGCTCATATGCTGCCTCCATTCATTACAATGTCAAGCATTTAATATCTCCCTTTTGTTTCATAAACTGGCAGAACGAATATTTTTCCTTGAGGAAATAACTCTGATCCCCAAACAGCATTTTGGTGCCAACATAAGCATTGCCGCGCACTTTAATCCTCGCATTGTCATCTTCATTGAGCTGCTGCCTGATTTCCTCCAGTTCTTTTTTCTGTGCGGCAAGATCCTGCTCAAGCAATATAAGGTTGCGCATTGTTTTCTGCAGCATCTGCGCTTTGTCCGGATCCAATTTTCCGGCCTGTTCCTGCTTTTTGCGAAGCGCGGTCATTATCTGGCTGAATTGTATTTTCTGGCTGCCCAGCTGTTCAAGGCTTTTCTTTAATTCATCTACGCGTTTCTTAACAGCAGGGTCAACACCCACGCCGACAACCGTTGCCGTTCCCATCTCATTGCCTATATTCTTTGCATCTATGAGAACGATAGAACGGACCTCTCCTCCTACGATCAAGCCATTCTTTCCGGCCGCCGTAATGCTCCCTTTCGCCGATACGCGGCTATGAAGAATGGAATCCGTCTCAATCTTGCCGTTTGCATGCACAAGCTCCGTACTCTCAATAAACTTTGAAACAATATTGCCGCCTGCACGTATAACCGCCTTATTCATTCCCTGTACGCCGCGGTTAAATGTTATATTTCCGCCTGCCTGAATGGAAGCGCCTTCAACAATGCCAGTGACGACCACATCGCCTGTTGCCTTCACCGAAAATCCTGCCAGGACATTACCCTTTATCATAACATCCCCGTCATAGTCAATATCTCCTGTCGAGGCATCAACATCGACTACTTCCATTACATTAGATACAAAGACCTTATCTCCCTCCAGAGTAACATGGCCGCTCACTTTAGAGATAAGCTGCAGGCCATCTTCTGATATCTCCATGTTTTTCCCATAACGGAATATGGCACGTTTCACAAGCCTCGGCTGAACATGCCTTCCCATCAGGTCATATCCCGGCTCGCCCTTGTATTCCGGATGCATGACAGCAACCGGCTGTCCTTTTTTTATGTGGTTAACATTTTCAAGAGTATGAAAGTCTACCGTGCCATCAGGATTCATTTTAGGCTTCGGCTTTAAATCCGTGTTAAACATATACTCAATGTAACCATCTGTACCCTCAACGGGATCTTTCCCTTTTGCTACAATATATACATCAAAATAATTTTTTTCTTCAATAAACCTGCGTATTTCATCTTCATCGATTCCTGCCTTCACGCCGATGCTCTCAAGATCATTTTTAATTTCTTCGGCGCTAAGTTCTTCCGCTCCTTTAAACGGCGGATAAAATACAGCTTCCACAGCCATGCAGTCATGGCTCATGCTATAATCTCCAAATTCTCTTACAGGAAAAGGCTTTTCATCAGATATCCTGATGCTTGTGATCTCTGATGCGCCTTTTTTAAACGCCTCGCTCAACTGCGCGGGATCACAGAACGGCAGCCTCTTTTTTTCAATATAATACAGCGCTTCGCTCGCATCAACAGGCTTCTCCCCGTTCTCCGGAGGATATATTGTTAAAAATAACCCGTCATCCTTTATATCAAACTGAAAATATCCGCGCTTACACTTTCCCATTGCTTATACTCCTAAAATCTGACCTGCATACAGACTACAAATTGATATCCATATAGCTGCCCAGGCTCTGCCGCATCTTATTTAATGCCTTTGTGTGGAGCTGCGATACTCTCGATTCCGAAACCTCCAGCACAAGGCTGATTTCTTTCAAAGTCATTTCCTCATAATAATATAATATCATTACATTGCGTTCTTTTTCTGTCAATAATTCAAGTGTTTCTATTATTTTCTTTTTTAATTCTTCTTTCTCAACAACATCCTCCGGACAGTCAAAATGCGCATTGCCAACAGCTTCCATTTTTACTTCGCTGCCGGCCTCAATATATTCGTCCAGCGATATCAAATTAGACGCCTTAGCCTGCCCCTGCCAGCTTATAAGCTCTTCAACAGAAATGCCCAGCTCCGCCGCCAGCTCATCATCTGTAGCCGCCCTGCCTTTTTCCAATTCGATCTTAGACATCGCGGCATCAATTTTTTTCTGTTTTTGGCGCATTGAACGAGGGATCCAGTCCATTTTCCTGATCTGATCCAAGATCGCGCCGCGTATCCTCAAGCTTGCATATGTCTCAAATTTGACATTTTTGCCATAATCAAATTTATCAATGGCATCGATCAGGCCAAAAATGCCATACCCGACAAGGTCGTCATATTCCACATTATAGCCAAGATACATACTGAGTCTTCCCGCAACAAGCTTTACCAGCTGGGCATACTCGATGATCAGCTGTTCCCTTATATCTGCACTTCTCGTCCGCATATAATTCTGCCAAAGCTTGTCTCTGCCTGCTTCATCCATTTCCGGTTGTCCCCTAACTTATAATAAGCTTATATCTGCCCGTCTCCAACGGCCGCTCCATCTTGTGTACCTTCATCCTGATCACTTTCCTGAGCGTCATCCTGCTTCTGATCAAGCGCCATAAATGCCCTGTTCAGCACAAAGCGGATTATCAAACCCACAATATAAAAACCTGCCATAACAGCAGCCAGCATCCACAAGAAAGTTACCAAAGAATATTTTGAATATATCATGGCTACACTGCCCACAAAACCTGCCAACAATGTTATGATTGCAGGTATATTGCGAAACCTATTCATAAAATCCCCATTTCTATACCCCTGCATACCGCAGGGTGCCATACTGCGCCAAAAACTTGCACCCTTATATTTTATGAGGCGGCTTTCCTACGGCTTTGATCAGATAATCGCCTGTCTCCGAATAAAATTCCACGGTCCGCCCATAATTCAACCCGCAGTCCTCCGCCAGCAGCCTGATATTATATAATTTCAGTTTATTCCTTGCTGCCAGCGCGTTCCTCTCACCAACACGCAATGACTCATTGCCAGATGACATAGCAAACATTTGAGCCCCTCCGGCGATCTTGGCAACCAGCCTGTTCCTGTTTGCGCCTAATGCCACCATTTGCCGAATCAGTTCATCAATTCCCGTGTCTGCAAATTTTGCTGGGTTGGAATTATTTCTTATCTGTGTACTGTCTGGAAGCATACAATGCAGCAAGCCGCTGACCTTTGTAACCGGATCATACAATGCGACCCCAACGCATGATCCAAGTCCCAATGTCGTCAATGCATCCGGACTTTTACATACCTTTAAATCCGCCATTCCGACTTTTATCATATTCCCCATACTATTGTCCATTTCTATATAAATCTTTTCCAGCACAACACATGCAAGACAGGGCAAGCGGCACTTTCGCCAGAATACCGCCTGTCAAATCATTCTGCCCTGCAAATTTACATGCCTAACGCAGATAATATCTTGTCATATGAATCCAGTTCAGGAATCAATAAAAATAACCCCGTTACAAAATCCGTTTCCCCAAATTGTGACTGGATCAATAACAACTTATCTCCATACTTGCCAAATTCCGCCGCCGGCACGCTCAGGAGCGCACCGACCATATCTACTGTCAGGCTCGGCACTGTACTTATCATCTTCATGCCGGTAAGCGCCGCAAGCGCTGACAAATAAGAACCTGATACAATATTTCCGATTTCATTCAATGCAGACATTTCTATATCAGCAAACGATTCTGCACCTTTCCCTACATTGGTTTCCAGATCACGCATCATCAGGCTGTTTACCAGATGATGTGCCGAACGCATATCAAACAGGAACATCATCATGCCATCGATCTCGCCCTCAATCCCAAGAAGGATACCCACTACTGTCTGATCTTCAATCCCGACCAATGAAGCAATTTCATTAAACGGAACAAGAGCAACCTTTGGCACAGACATATCCACCTTGATATTAAGCATGGTTGACAATGCTGTCATTGCATTTCCGGCACCAATATTTCCGATTTCTTTGAGCACATCAAATTGTGTATCATTAAGATTATCCAGATCTATCTTTGACATACTACCTCCAATTTTAAGCAGACCTTCTCCCCGGCTGCCTTAACCTTCTTCAATCAGATCCACAATATCCAGAAGAGAGATTAGCTCACCCTTGCTTTTGCCTATACCGCTGATATAATTCGCAGCCGCATCAGATGTGCTCCTGGTCATTTTTTCAATATCACCGGCCTCCAAAGTCACTACTTCCTTAACCTGATCAACAATAACGCCAATAGTGGCATTGTCTACTTTTATGATAATGATCCTCGTTTTATCGGTAAAATTATCATCTGGCTGGCCAAGCTTCAAGCGTATGCTCATAACCGGGATAATCTCACCCCTGAGGTTAATAACGCCCTTGTAATATGTCTGTGTCTTCGGCACTCTGGTAATACGCTGGTTGCGCACAATATTGTCCACATACTGGATATTTATGCCATACTGCTCGTTTCCAATATTTACTACAATATACTGAAATGTCAAGCTGCCCTGCTCAGCGCCATCTATTGTTTTAAGTTCTTCCATATTCCTTAATCCTTTCTGAAAACTGTTTCCGGCTGTTAAACAAGCGTATTGGCATCAATAATCAGTGCAACTGAACCATCGCCCATAATGGTTGCGCCGCTTATCATCTTATTAATATTTATGTACTTGCCCAGCGATTTAATTACAATTTCCATCTGGCCAATCAGGCTGTCAACAACCAAGCCTGCCAGTTTATCGCCTTTACGCACGATAACAACAGTGATGTTTTCCTGTTCTTCAAGTTCGCCAGGAACGTCAAGCAGATTTCTCAGCCTTACCAAAGGAATAACAGTTCCCCTAAGGTGAATAACTTCCTTTGCATGGACATACTTGATCTCGCTGACCGGAAGATCCTCGATAGTCTCAATCGACCCAAGCGATATAGCATATTTTTCATCACCCAGCTTAACCATCAGCGCCTGTATGATAGCCAGCGTCAGCGGAAGCCTGATACTGAAAGTACTGCCCTCGCCATATGTTGTCTTTACCTCAACATCGCCGCCGAGAGCTTCGATCTTGGATTTTACAACATCAAGGCCAACGCCGCGCCCTGATACGTCTGTAACCTTCTCCGCTGTTGAGAAACTCGGCTTAAACAGCAGGTCAATGATCTCCTTGTCGCTCATCATTGCCGCCTGTTCCTCTGTTATCGTTCCTTTGCTGATAGCTTTATTCTTTACATTCTCAACATCGATTCCATTGCCGTCATCACGAACCTCAATCACAACATTATTGCCGTCCTGATATGCATCAAGGAAAATGGAACCTACTTCATCTTTGCCTCGCTCCCTCCTGACCTCTGCGCTCTCCAAGCCGTGGTCTGCGGAATTTCTGAGCAGATGCATAAGAGGATCGCCGATCTCATCAATGACAGTCCTGTCCAGCTCTGTCTCTTCACCTGACATATATAATTCCATCGGCTTATTCAGTTTTTTGCTGAGGTCACGTATCATCCTAGGGAACTTGCTGACAACGCTCTCGATTGGCATCATGCGGACTTTCATGACAGACTCATGAAGGTTCGTCGTAACACGCTCAAGATACTCTATCTGCTCGTTAAAGCTCTGGTTAATAGTGCTGTTCTGCCCTTCTTCTGTTGTGCTGGCAGATACAAGGCCGTTTTTCGCAATGATCAGCTCGCTGACCAGATTCATCAGTACGTCCAGCTTCTCTATATCTACACGCACGGTATGCCCGACTGCCTTTGCCTTGGCACCTCCGCCTGCATTGGCTGCCGGCTGTTTCTGCGGTGCCGCCGCAGGAGCAGGTTTTTTCTCTTCCTTCTTCTCAACAGGCTGTACGGCAGCCGGTGCAGCCGCCGGTGCTTCCGCTGCTGCTTCTTCCTGATGTTCTTCCTCCGGATAAGGCGTTGTGATTTCTTCGCCTACGGCATCCTTGATTTCCGAAACATTTTTAATCGTAGTGATAATCGTATCAAAATCATCATTTGTCAGGAATACAATGCTGAAATCAAAATCAAACTTTTCATCTTCAATATCCTGAACAGACGGCTCAGATTTGATGATCTCGCCGTGCGGCTCAAGATTTTTGAATACGAGGAACGCCCTTGCAGCTTTCAGTATGCAGTTTTCGTCAACTATAACCTTAATCTTATAGACATGCATGCCTTTTTTCAGGCCTTCATTCACTGCATTCTTTTCAAAATCTGCCAGCGTCAGGTTATTATACTTGCTGTTGTCCTCCTGCACGGCAGCCGGTGCCGGTGATGAAGCGGCTGGCGCAGGCGCGGCGGCAGCTGGTGCGGCTTCCGGTTTATTGCCGGAGATAAATTCGTTAAGCGCCTTAATGATCGGCTCATTATCATCAGTACCCTCATCCTGGCTCTGCTGGATATTTGACACGTATGTTTCCAGCGCGTCAAGGCACTGGAACAGCACATCAACCATGCTGGAATTAACTTTAAGGTTTCCGTTCCTGACCTCGGAAAATACATTCTCCATATCATGAGTCAGGTTCTGCATCCTCTTATACCCCATAGTGCCGGCCATGCCTTTAAGGGAATGCGCTGCACGGAATATCTCATTGATCGTGTCATTGTTTTCCGGTTCTTTCTCAAGTATCATGAGCTGATCATTCAAATTCTGCAAATGTTCATTTGACTCATCGATAAAAATCTCTAAATATTGGCTTACGTCCATGTTAAGATACC
>CANRBP010000033.1 GCA_947628875.1 uncultured Lachnospira sp. | reverse complement strand
CAGCGCGGCCAACAAGCTTTTGACTGCCAGGCATGAGACAGGCACAACTGATATAAAGGAACTGGCGGAGGAACTGCTGGCGGACATGAGCAAGCGGCCTTCCGGCAGCGACATGGAGGTCATTAAACCGGAAAATGTAATTCTTGAAGATATAAGCTTTGAAGATATGACAGTGTCTCTGTATTTCAGCAAGGAATACAATGACATGGACAATGCGAGGGAACTGCTTTTTCGCGCGGCGGCCGTAAAAACGCTGGTTCAGATAGATGGAGTTACATTTGTGCAGATATTTGCGGACAATAATCCGATTCAGTATGCTGATGGAAGAAACGTAGGACTGATGACGCAAGATGATTTTGTGGAAGATTCTAACGAGCCGGTCTGGAACGTGGAATGGCATGAGATCACGCTTTACTATGCAAACAATGTAGGAAACAGATTGGTTAGGACAAAGGAAACAGTAGCATACAGCAAAAATGTATCGCTGGAGAAAATAGTCGTGGAACAGCTTATCAAAGGACCATCGGATCCGGCGCTTGCTGCCGCGCTTCCGCCAAATCTTAAACTGCTAAGCATATCTGTCAGCGACGGCGTATGCTATGTCAACCTGAACACTCCGTTTCTGACGGAAATGGTTAACGTATCGAGCGAAATTCCAGTGTATGCTATCGTAAATTCGCTGTGCGAGCTGGACAGCGTGGATTCAGTCCGGATCATGATAAATGGTGATTCATCAAAAATCTACCGGGAAAGCATAAGCCTGGATAACAATTTTACATTTAATAAAGAGGTCATTCTCCGGCAGGACGAAAACAGCGGAGCCGGATGACGGCCGGGAAAGGAGTGATTGCCAATAAGAAGGCCTATGGCAGCGGCCGCAGCAGTATTCCTGCTTGGCACGGCAGGGGCGCTGGCGCCATCATGGCGCCTGCCGGTTATGGCTGCGGCTTTATTATTTATATGCTTTGCAGATGTTCCATATAAGCTGGAATCAGGCAGGCTGCCCGGATATAAGGAATGGGTGAGGAAGGGCGGCCGGCAATGTTTTCTGCTTATTGTCTTTTTATTATCTTATCTGAATGCAGTGCGCCAATGCGTGCTGCCGTCTATAGATGCCAAGCTAGATCCATATCGGAAAATATCAGCAGATGCGTTTGGAAAACTGGTCAGCGCCACACAGCGCGAGTACGGAATGGAACTTGTCCTGTCAGGCTGTACGGTAATTTTGGGGCAGGAGCCTGACGGCGGCAGAGAAAGTTCAAAACAGATAGGCCTGCTTGTTGAGGCCGGCAGTGGGGAAATGCTGCCTCAGCTTGTTCCAGGGCAAATGCTCCGTATCAAAGGGAAGCTGCGTGCGTTTGAGACTGCGAGGAATGAAGGAGGATTTGACAGCAGGAAGTATTACCGTTCAATCGGTATTGACTATCGCATGGAGGCAGAAGAAGTTGAGGCGTGCAGTAAAGCGCCGGTACTCGAAAAGTGGATCTCGCAGTTTTCCGGCAGGATAGCGTATGTGTACAGCCAGGCGGCCAGCCGGGAGGATGCCTCAGTCATATCGGCCATGGTGCTTGGAAACAAGGCGGATCTTGACAGCGGCATACGGGAACTGTACCAAAAAAACGGGATAGCTCATATACTGACGATCAGCGGCCTGCATGTATCTCTGATCGGAATGATGCTCTACAGGGCGGCCAGGCGGTGCGGCATCGGAAACAGCGCGGCATTCGGCATCTGTTCGGCTGTTCTGGCTGTCTATCTGGCGCTTGCCGGCAATGGCCTGTCTGCGCGCCGTGCGGTTTTGATGTGTGCAGCCGCCATGGGCGCTGATGTTCTTGGAAGAACATTTGATATGCTTTCTGCGCTGTCGCTGTCCATGATGCTTGCTGTGTGGGAAAATATATGGGTTTTGGAAAACACTGGATTTTTGCTGTCATACAGTGCCGTTTTGGGCATTGCGCTGCTGGTACCTGTCCTGGAGGAGTGCCTGCTTGGAAAATGGCGCCGGCGCGTCAAAGAGATGGACAGAAAACATGATTTTTTGCATGTATTTTTTCAGGAATGCTTTCTGGGAGCGGCAAAATCGGCAGCCGGCAGCCTAGGCATAACTCTGGCAACGCTGCCTGTTATAGCCGGCGCTTATTTTGAAGTGCCGTCATACAGCATACTGCTTAACCTTGCCGTCCTGCCGCTTATGTCCGTTCTGCTGCTTAGTGCGCTTGCCGCAGGGATTCTGGGGCTTGTCAGCCTGAAAGCCGCCGGGTTCTTTATGGGCACATCTCATTTTATCTTGCTGCTCTATAAAACGCTGTGTACTTTTGCGCAACGGCTGCCGGGAGCAGTGTGGGTAACAGGCAGGCCATCGGCCGTGCGGTGCGCAGCATATTACGGAGTGCTTGCCGCGCTGTTTATATTGCTGAGGTTCAGAATAAATAATGAAAAGATAAAAAATACAGGCAGGCTGCGGCAGGCATCGCTGTTTGCAGGCTGCGCGCTTGCGCTGATTTTGCTGTTCGGACGCAGGGAAGACCGGTTGCTTATAAAGATGCTTGATGTCGGGCAGGGAGAATGCATTCTTGTTTGCCTGCCGGATAAAACAACCTGGCTGTTTGACGGCGGCAGCAGCGATATAAGCAATGTCGGGGAAAAACGGATTTATCCGATGCTTCGTGCAAACGGAATAACTAAAATAGATGCTGTATTTGTGAGCCATACGGATGCTGACCACATAAACGGGCTTATTGAATTATTTGGCCATGCAGGGACTTCGCTTGAGATAGGCCAGCTTGTACTGCCGGACGCGGCAGGGCAGGAGGAGCAGGACAGCGGATCGCAGCTGCGAAAACAAGCAGAGGAAGCTGGAATAACAGTATCATGTGCAGGAGCGCGGCAGATTTTTTATTCATCTGGCAAGGCGGCAAGCCTGGAATGCCTGCATCCGTCAGAGGACTGTAAGACTTATGGCATAAATGACAGCTCGGCTGTTTACAGGCTGGAATACGGCCGGTTTTCCATGCTGTTTACAGGCGATGTGGAAAAAACAGGGGAAATGTCATTTTTGTCATCTTGTCCTCCGGGGCATGTCTCGGTTTTAAAAGTGGCGCACCATGGTTCGGCGACATCGACAACTGATGAACTGCTCAGCCAGGCATCGCCGCAGATTGCTCTGATATCCTGCGGCATCAATAACCGGTACGGCCATCCTGCGGAGCAGACGCTGCAGCGGTTAAATGATAATGGAGCCAGTGTTTTTGCAACAAATGAAAGCGGCCAGATAACGATAAAAACGGACGGTCGGCGGATTTGGGTATTTTCCAGAATCTAATATCCGGTAAAGCTGGCGGACTGCATGAACCGGACGCTTGCATAGACAAAACCCGTGAACTGTGATATCCTGTACATAGTTTTTAAAGGAAGGTGCATAAGCCGGATGAAGGTCATTAGCGAACATATTAAGTTGGGCAGCTATAAGAAAGTCTATTTGCTTTACGGCGAGGAGGACTATCTGAAAAAACAGTACAGGGACAAGCTGAAGGCGGCGTTAACAGGCGATGATACCATGAATTACAGTTATTTTGAAGGCGATAAGGCTGATGTCAGGGAAATAGCTGATATAGGAAACACGCTGCCATTTTTTGCCGACCGCAGGCTGATAGTTATAGAAAACAGCGGATTTTTTAAAGCATCAAATGATGCGCTGGCAGAATTTATACGGAATATTCCGGATTACCTGACCGTTGTCTTTGTGGAGAAGGAAGCGGACAAGCGGAATAAAGCATACAAGGCAGTTGCGGAAAATGGATATATTTCGGAAATGAAGCCGCAGACTCAGGCTGTGCTTGAAAAGTGGATCGCCGGATTGCTGAAAAGCGAAGGAAAACAGACTGACAGGCAGGCAATAGAGGCGCTGCTTGCCAAAACAGGCAGCAGCATGGAGCTGATAAAGTCCGAGCTTGACAAACTTGTCAGTTATTGTATGGACAGAGGGCAGGTGACTGTGCAGGATGTGGAGGCAGTCTGCTGTACGCAGACAGTAAGCCGTGTTTTTGATATGATCACAGCGATTGCGACTAAGAAACAGCAGCAGGCGCTGGGACTGTATTACGATCTGCTGACGCTCAGGGAGCCGCCGATGCGTATATTGTATCTCATTGTCAGGCAGTTTAACGGCATATGGCAGGTAAAGGAAGCGTCTGCGCACGGAAAAAGAAGTGAGGAAATTGCAAGGGAGATGGGAGTGGCGCCTTTTATTGCCGGAAAATACCTTGCTCAGGCAAAATATTTCAGTTTCAGGCAGCTGCGCGAGGCGCTTGATGATTTTGCAGACACTGAGGAACGGGTCAAGCAGGGACGCCTAAATGACAAAACCGGCGTGGAGCTTTTAATCATAAAGTACAGCAGCCGGCAGCAGGACATGGCATGAGGCTTTGAATGAAAAATCTTTGAATGAAAAAACAGATGGAGGTTGTGATGGACAGGAAAAAGAAATTGATACTGTCGGGTGTTCTGGCGGCGGCATTGCTTGTGGCGGCGGCAGTGACGGCTATATTTTTTGCAAAGAGCCGCCATGGCGCCGGAGAAGATCCAAATCAGACAGGAGCGTCAGGCATGCATGTGCAGCAGACGGAAACGGACGGCAGCATGCAGGCTGAAACAGCCGAAGGAGATCTGTCTGCGGCGGATAACAGGGGGATTAGTGCAGGTTTTGAAAGAACAAATACCTGGGAGAGCGGAGGCAGGCAGTTTGCTCAGTATGACCTGACGGTGTACAACGAGGGAGATTTGGACATTACAGAATGGAAGCTGGCATTTCCGGTGGATGCAGGGACTGTTCTTGAGCAATACTGGAATTGCCGGATCGAACTGCAGGAAGGTGAATCCGGGCATCAGATGGTGCTTGTTCCGTCTGAGGATTATGTAAAGAAAATTCAGGCAGGCAGCCAGACGCAGGGGTTAGGCTTTATTTTGAGCATGGATGCCTTACAGATGCTTTCGGATTACCAGATTGAGGTGACGCTATCGGACTCAGAAAATTTTTTGGTTGACAGCAGGCAGGGGGCAGCAGGCAGTGACAAAGATGATACGGAAGGCACGCAGATCGCGCAGGAAGAATCAAATCAGGAGTCTCACGGCGGCAGTCAGGATAGCGGAGCAGCAGGAAACAGCGGCGGAAACGGTGGCGGAAGTAATAGCAGCAGCAGCGGAAACGGCGGCGGAAGTAATAGCAGCGGCGGCAGCGGAAACAGCGGCGGAAGTAATAGCAGCGGCAGCAGCAATAACGGCGGCAGCAGTACATGGGGCAGTCCGTCAGGCAGGCTTCATGTTTCAGGCACGCAGCTGGTAGATGAATCAGGCAGCCCGATACAGCTCAGGGGCGTGAGTACGCACGGGATAGCATGGTTTCCGCAGTATGTGAATTATGAAAGCTTTAAGACGCTTCGCGATGACTGGGGCGCGAATGTAGTGCGGCTGGCCATGTACACGGCAGAATACGGCGGCTATTGCAGCGGCGGTGATCAGAATGCGCTGAAACAGCTGATTGATAATGGCGTTTCCTATGCGACTGAGCTGGGACTGTATGTGATAATCGACTGGCATGTTTTAAACGACCGCAACCCTAATACATACAAGAGTGCTGCAATAGATTTTTTCAGTGAAATGTCTGCAAAATACAGCGGGCATACAAATGTGATATATGAGATATGCAATGAGCCGATTGATTCGGACTGGAATTCCCAGATTAAGCCATATGCGCAGGATGTAATCGCAGCCATCAGGAAAAATGATTCCAGCGCATTAATACTCGTGGGGACGAATACCTGGTCTCAGGATGTGGATGCAGTTGTGGGCAGCCGCCTGGACGACAGCAATGTTATGTATGTTCAGCATTTTTATGCGGCAATGCATCAGGATAATATTCGGAACAAGCTGATTTATGCGCTTGATAACGGAATACCGGTTTTTGTCAGTGAATGCGGAATATGCGATGCATCAGGAAATGGCGGAATAAATTATGATTCGGCAAATACCTGGTTAAATCTGTTAAACAGCCGCGGAGTCAGTTTCCTTGCATGGAGCCTCAGCAATAAGGCGGAATCAGCATCACTGATCCAGTCCTGGTGCAGCAAGACAAGCGGATGGACGGAAGATGAACTGACGGACAGCGGAAAATGGTTCCGTCAGGCGATAAAAGGATAAACATTATACATATAGTTATTGCAGAATAAAAAGCGTTCCTGATGTGAGAGGGTAAAAACATCTGGAACGCTTTTATTGATTTAAAATGTTTGCTGGAATCTTTAAGCCAGAGTATTAACGGCCTTAGTGATCCTGGATACCTTTCTTGCAGCTGTGTTCTTATGGAAAATTCCTTTTGTAGCAGCCTTGTAAATCTCGCTTACCGCAACCGGAAGAGCAGCCTCGGCAGCAGCCTTGTCACCAGCGGCAACAGCAGCATCTACCTTTTTGATATAAGTCTTAACTCTTGATTTAATGGCCTTATTTCTTTCAGCTCTTTTCTGGCTTGTGATAATACGCTTCTTAGCAGACTTTATGTTAGCCAATCCGTACACCTCCCAAAATATTAAATGAATGAAATCTTATCTGTTTTGCATTAAAGCCGGACACGGACGTTCTAATGTAAACATACTCCAATATTCTATAATACAGAACCGCTGGTGTCAATATAAAATTTTTCTAATATAAAAAAATTTTTCTGAGTTTTACAAAAAATTTTTCGGATTTTGTTTATTAAAGCAGTGTTTTTACATATTCAGCGATTTTGTCGCACTTGCAGTTCGCAAAGAAAAGATCTTTAAACTGCGCGCCTGCAACTGCACCTTTGACGAGCTCAGGATCCAGGCCTTTTAATATCTCAATAAGATCTTCCTTGAAAGCAGCTTTCCTGACTTCATCAAGTATCTTCTTGTTGCGCTGTTCCGGCACAACGCGTTCCTTCGGATAGCCGCCGCCTGGTTCACCTTCAAACAGTTTTTCAAAAATATAGGTCAGGTTCAGTTCAGCGCCCCAGCCAAAACCTTTCGCGAAAGGAAGGGAAATTGCGTTGCCATCGTTGATCTGCATAAACATATAAGCATCGGAAGGATCAACAACATGTCCGCAGATAACGCCTGGAAAAGAATTAAGCGCCAGCATGGCGCCTTCGCCTGTTCCGCAGCCGGTAACTACAAAATCAGCCGCGCCGCTGTTGAGCAGTATAGCAGCAAGGATGCCGTTCTGGACATAGGTGAGCTGTGCAGCATCATCGGCCGCATACATGCCGTAATTGTCAACCGTATGGCCTTTGCTCTCAGCAACTGCCTTTAAAGATGAGCAGATCATTTCATTTTTGCCAGCCTGGCTGTTCTCATTGATTAAAGCAATTCTCATAATAATCTCCATTTCTGCACTGCTTTTTGTGCATAAATGCAATTTTGTGCCAAGCAGCGCAAAAGTTTTTTACACAAAATTGCCGCGTGAATAATTTTCACTGCTTTATAAAATATAAGCAAAATGGCGGCTTTTGTCAATCACAGTATGTTTTTTTATTTAACTTTTACAGCGGCGCGGCAGCTTAAATGGTTTGATTGGATTTGTGCTTTTGGCGCAGATAAAATATAAAATGCGGAAACTCTAATTGCATAAAACGGTTGAAATGAGATGCCTGAAATGGTATATTGGTAGCGTGGCTAAAGCCATAGGAAAGTGCCTGTAACAGGGCGGCAGCCTGATTGCGGCGCTGCTTGACTTGAATTTTCATGGAGGTGGCACAATGAGCGGAATGCAGGATGCACAGGCGGTTTTTATGGAGGCAGTCAACGGACTGAAGGCATATGCGCAGGCCAACGGAGGTACTGTCACAAAAGATGATGTCTGCAATTATTTCAGGGAGCTTGATATTGACGAATCAAAACTTCAGATGATTTACGGGTACCTGATGGCAAATAATATTGCCGTGCAGGACGAGGAGAACAAAGACAATGAATTTTTAAAGCTGATGGAACAGGCTGGCGCGGCCATGGCTGATGAAAATGAAAATGAAAACGGAGAATCATATGTTCATGCAGATGACATCATGGATGCCGGCGCCGGAAGCCGTGAAAACGGAAGCAAAAGAGAAGATGCAGAGCCGATTGATGATGAGGAAGATGAAAAATATTTAAAACTCTATATGCAGGATCTGCAGAGGATCGATCCTATGACGGATACAACCAGGGCGTTTCTGCTGATGAATATCGTAGAGGATAATGACAGGGAATCCCTGCAGCTTTTTACAGAATCCTTCCTTGAAAAAATCGTTTCGTGGGTTGAACCGTACCGGGGACGCGGCGTTTTGGCCAGCGATCTTCTGCAGGAGGGTAATCTTGCGATGGCTGCTTATATCGGCGGCAAGCATTGGCTTAATAATTATGAGTGGAAAGATAAAATAAAAGAGGGCGGCACGCAGGAGCTTCTGGAAGTGCTTTCAGGCATCGAGGAGCAGGTGCGCATGGAAGTTGAAGAAGGGCTTATGCGTCTGCTTGATGAACAGCAGGCGGCAAAAGAACTGTCCGGCAGGATACTTGGCCGCGTAAACATGGTAAACCACTGGGCTAAACTATTGCGCAGCGAACTGGGGCGTAAGCCGACAGTGGACGAGGTAGCCGGGAAAATAGGAATTTCCGGAGAAAAGGTTATGGAAGCCGTCAGATTCTCCGCAGAAAAGATTGAAGATATTGATATTAAGGCGGACAAAACATAGATAATTCAGATATTTTACGGTATTTCTAATTGGATTAAGCTATTGACTTTTTTTTGACAAAGTGCGATAATTATCATAAATTTTGGTATAAAGGAGGACAATATTAAATGTCAACAAAAGCAGGCTATAAAAGGACTGAGATCGGCCCTAACAAGGTTGGTTTCCCGAAAGTAGGCACACCGGTGACTAATACGCGTGCCATTATTGAAGCGCCTTTCTACGGCAATAATGTTGTTAAGGTTAATACATTAAGAGAAGCATATGAACTGGCAAAAAATTCGCCAGGAACGATTGTAACTGATATGCCTGTATACAGGGCTGAGGAAATAGGTCTGGATGCAGATGCAAAGGTTCTTCTGTTTAACGACGGATCTATCACGGGACGTTATGCTGCTGCCAGGAGGATTACAGGCAAGCAGGGTACAGATTGCGCGAAGCTTGATAAGATCCTGATGGATGCGGTTTATGACACGCGCTGGAAAACAATGTATCATGCGGAGGTATTCATTGGCCTAGATCCGGAATTTATGGTCAAGGCACACCTGCTGATCCCGGAAGGCGAGGAGAATATCCTTTACAACTGGATGCTGAATTTCCAGTATATGTCAGATACATATGTTAAGATGTACAAAGATTCCAAGCCGGTTGGCGATGGCAATGAGCCTGATATTTACATTTTCTCTGATCCGCAGTGGACCGGTACAGATCAGACAGATGTATGCGATGGAAAGTGCCTGTGCTATTTCAATACAGATACAAACTGTGCGGCAATCCTTGGCATGCGCTACTTTGGCGAACATAAGAAAGGAACTCTTACGCTCGGCTGGGCTATTGCAAACAGAAACGGTTATGCATCATGCCATGGCGGCCAGAAGGAGTATACGCTGGAGGACGGTTCCAAGTTCGTTGCAGCTGTATTCGGCCTTTCAGGTTCCGGCAAGTCCACTATTACTCATGCAAAGCATGGCGGCAAGTATCCTTCTATCAAGGTTCTTCATGATGATGCATTTATTATCAACGCAGAGACATGCAGCTCGATTGCAATGGAACCGACATATTTTGATAAGACAGCAGATTATCCGACAGCCTGCGAGGACAACAAGTTCCTGCTTACGGCACAGAACTGCTCCGCAACTTTGGATGACGAGGGCAAGGTAGTGCTTGTAACAGAGGATATCCGTAACGGTAACGGCCGCGCTATCAAGTCAAAGCTGTGGTCACCGAACCGTGTGGATAAGATCGAGAGTCCGGTCAATGCTATTTTCTGGATCATGAAGGATCCTACCATTCCGCCGATCGTCCGCCTGAAAGGTGCATCACTGGCATCTGTTATGGGTGCTACGCTTGCTACAAAGAGGTCTACGGCAGAGCGTCTTGCAGCTGGCGTTGACCCTAATGCGCTTGTTGTAGAGCCATATGCTAACCCGTTCAGGACATATCCGCTGGTAAATGATTATTCCAAGTTCAAGGATCTTGTAGACAAGAAAAATGTAGACTGCTACATTATCAATACAGGCGACTTCATGGGCAAGAAGGTACAGCCAAAGGATACGCTTGGAGTTATCGAGGCTGTAGTTGAGAAGAAGGCTGACTTTAAGCAGTGGGGTCCGTTTGAGGATATTGAGATATTTGAGTGGGAAGGCTTTGTTCCGGATCTGTCCGACAGGGAATATGTTGAGCAGCTCAAGGCCCGTATGCAGGATCGTTTGAATTATGTGACTAACCTTGATACGGCAGAGGGCGGTTTCAACAAGCTTCCTGAGGATGCGGCAGCCGCTATAAAGAAAGTGGTTGACGAGGCAAATACACTGTAATTTCTATTTATTTAAGATAAACGAAACATGCAGCAAATGAAAGTCCGGTGCAGATATTTTTGCACCGGATTTTTGTGAAGCGGCAAAATATCTATATGGCGTTAAACTTAATGCTGAATATTTCTGTGAAAGAGGAAAAATGCAGATGCCACAAAAAATTTCTTTGAACAGGAACCAGTTAAAATACCTGGTTATTATCGCAATGCTGATCGACCATATTGCTTGGGCGTTTGTGCCGACATCATCTGTTTTAGGACAGGTAATGCATTGGATCGGCCGTTTGACAGGCCCGACTATGGCATATTTTTTGGCAGAGGGATACTATTATACGAAAAATGTTAGAAAATATTTGTTGAGGCTGGCGGTTTTTGCCATATTATCCTGGGGTCCGTTTGTTTATTTTGAGTTTGGCTGTGCGCCGATACGGGTGAATGCAGGCCATCTGATATGGTCAGGGCAGGTTTTGGATATATACATGCCGTCTTTAAATATGACAGCAGCCGTTTATCTGTATTTTGGCGTGATTTACACGCTGTTTATAAGCCTGGCTGCCATATGGCTGTTTGACAGGAAAAATATTCCGATATTAGTGAGAATCGCAGGCATTCTGATCTTGTGCAAAATTTCTGAATACGGCGACTGGGGTATTTATGACGTCCTGTTTGCGTTGATATTCTTCCGCTTCCGCACGGAAAATTGGAAAAAGTGGGGAGCGTTTTGCATTGTTGCCGCATACTTTTGCCTGACATGCATTTTTTCCGGGCAGTACTGGGATGCGTTTTTCCAGTTGGGCATTTTCATGGTGCCGCTGCTGATACAGTTTTTCTACAATGGTGAGGGCGGAAGCAGAAATCCTGTCCACAAGTGGTTCTTTTATATATTTTACCCGGCACATCTGCTTATACTGGGATTTTTGCGTTTTGGCCTGTAGGATCCTGATGCGGCGAAATATTACAGAATAAAATATAAATTTTTGCATATCATATTGTAACAGAACAAAAATCGTTGTATAATATCTTTAAATTAAAGGGGTTCACGCCCTGACGGTCAAACAGATTTATATATGCATGTATGCCTGGGGTGTACGCGAGCCTGCATATTTTGATCCTACATTTTTCGTTTGGGATTCCAACATTTTTATGCCAATGTCAGGCCTCCTTAGTCAGTGGAAGGCAGCGGTATAATTGAGGTTACCCACCTGGCTTGAGCTAGGAGTCGAAAACGCAGGTAACGGCATTTTGGGTTTTTATTAAAAGGAGTGTTGCAAATAACTTATCGGGGTTATGGTGTGATGCTCCTTGCTTTTTACGCGCATAACAAAGGTACGCCATAGGGAAATGCTGATGCGCTTTGATGAGGCGATTATTATTGCAGGAAGGAGAAATAATGATTATTAGCTGCCTAAACATACAACAGGAGGAATCTGCGGTTAATCTTTTAGAATCTGTTCCATTGAAAGAAATAACTATTAAATACAATGAAGAACTGATAATAGATAAGTTAAAACAGATAGCACAAAATGCTGTACAGCCTGTATATTTTCTTAAACTAAGGATACCATACCAAAAGATAGAGGATGGCAAAATAGTCAATGTAACATTTTATAAGCTTGTATCAGATATAAATCAGGTATTGGAGCGGGTGGAAAAACTGTTCTTGCAGTTTTTGGGAGAAAAAGGCGTTATAACTGATACTGTTTATCTGCTTGGCAATGCCGGCTACAGCGAACTCAGCATGGATTCATTCGTGGAAGAATGCATAACCGGAGCGGCTGAAATCGCGAAAAAAATTCGGGGGGGGGTAGACAATGAAATAAATCGTATTATCAGGGAAATCAACGCGTCTGTTCAATTAAGGGTCGATAAAATTCTTTTAGATTCTATTATAGGCAGCCTGAATTTGAATATTGATAATTTGCTTCTTATCCAAAATACAAATTTAAGCAGCTATTTGAATGATGTTTCAGGAAAAGAAATTCCATATATTTTTTATGATAAGGATGATTCTAAAGAAACACTGGAAGAAAAACTTGAGGAAAAGCATTTATCTTTCCAAGTGTTAAAAGATAATAAATATTTTATTATTATACCAAATTTACTGGCTGATGGCCTGCTTAGGATTTTATGGGACAATGGGATAAATGTAGAAAAAAATGTGATATTTGCAAAGCATTTGGTGATTTCATTAAGAAATTTCAGCGGAGAGTATAGTGATTTTTTTCACAACCGCATAGAATGCCGCAGGCAAGGGGTCAGCTTTGACCTCACAGGATATGCAGCAATAGCCAATGTCGAACATACATCAAAAAAGAATGCCGGAACATTTTCTATAAACTGTAATAGCCAGTCAAAAATATATATTGGGGAAAATGCATATGCAGACGGACTTTCATTGGGAGTACTCTATTCTGCATCAATTAATATATGCGCAGGCTGCTCTTTCCTTAAAAAAAATATATTTAGGATAGGACCATTTTGCAAGGGAGAAATCGGAACGCACAGCGCATTTGGGGAAAACATATGGATATTGATCGGGGACGGCCATTCTATTTTTGATATTAATTCAGGTAAAAGAATAAACTATTTGGCTGAAAATAATAAAAAATTGCAATTTAAGATAGGAGCCAGTGTTTATGTTGGGGATTATGCAACAATCATTGCCGGCTGTGATGTGGGCGATAATTGTTATGTGGAGTCTGGAACAATATTGAATAAAGCATATCCGCAAAATTCTTATATTATAGGAAACCCGGCTGATATTATGCAAACGGAAAATGATTATGAATTTGCAGATGGTTGTAACAGGGAGGAATAGATGGCAGATAAACACAATAATCAAATTGAATTGCATTCAGAGGCCGAGTTGGTTTTAAAAGGGGAAAATAACAGGATTTTTATCGGTGAAAATGTAAAAAATCTTCTTAATTTAAGCAAAATACGCATTGAATGCGGAAACAATAATACAATATATATTGGAAACGGCGTAACATACGGAAATGATTGCAGGATAAAGTGCGGAGACGGCTGTACGGTGTTCATAGGCGAAGACAGTATGCTATCAAATGAAGTTAAGCTGATTTGCCGTCATAAAAATATTATGGTTGGAAAACATGTCTGGTTTGGTTTAAGGACGGCAGCTTTAGAAGGAACAGTGATCGGGGACGGGGCAATATTGGGCGCATGCGCTGTCGCTAACGCAGAATATCCCAATAATTGCATAATTGTCGGCAATCCGGCACGCATTGTAAGAAAAAATGCAGCATGGCATAGAAGCAGGGATGAGAGAGACATAAATGCTATTTTTGAGGAATACAGGCAGATGACTAATGAACAGAAGCAAATAAAAGCAGCAGCAGAGCAGTCCGCAAAGTCTGTAATTTTTCATTAAGAAATCGAATATATATAGTCAGGCACAGTTTATGCTGGACAAGGCGGAGCAGGCGGCAGAATTGTGTACGATCCGTGGAAAGCGCAGGACTGCATATGGTAAAAGTGATACAGATAAAAAGACATAAGAAAACAGATGTCAGGCAGAAAAAGCAGAAAAATGCGAAGCTGCGCCGCATAAAAAAGCGGACTTTGATAGGATGTTTTGCGTCTTTGATTCTGCTGCTGGCAGGACTGTTTTTATATCACAGCAGCCAGGCTGCCGGGGAAGGCATAAGCATGGCCGAAGCAGCAAAAATGATTGCTTTTGCACAGGGAGATTTTGAAATTATGCACAGCCGCAGCGATGAAGGCTACTGGTATGAGCCTTATATCAGCTACGTGCAGGAGCAGGGACTTATGAAAGTGCGTACTGCGGCAAAACGCGTCTCGTATGGCGATTTGTATGAGCTGGCAGCCGGACTTGGCGCAGAG
>CANRBP010000032.1 GCA_947628875.1 uncultured Lachnospira sp. | reverse complement strand
GCAGCTTTATATTTTCCACCGATATCATAACCTTCAAATTTGTATAAATCTCTGTGAAGCTGAAGTATCATATTCGGTCTGATTGAAATATAATCATGACTCTCATGGATGGTATTAAGCACATCCCTATATCCGGCAATCTCACGCTCATTCCTTGTCTTGGGTGTAGTCTTATCCTTTACAAGTGCCTTCAATCTGGCATCGGATGTACAGATACCTTCAATCTTGTTGGAGGCCTCGGTGCTCTGAATCTTAGCAATCTCCACAAGTTGTGTCAGCGTATCCGCCTTCGCTTCTATAAAAAGCGACTGTTCGCCTTTATACTCATGGATTTGCGTAAGCAGTGCCACAATTTCCGGTGTCAGTAATTTTTCCCATTTTTTACTATAATCAAAATTTCTCATTTCAATATCCTCATTCAGACATCAATTTACTCATAAATAGATATGATGATGCATTTAAATAATAACGCTCATTATACTCATTGTCAATGTTAACTACATCAAATTTTTAAAAATGATGTAGATAAATAATTGATGATGTAATAAAAAAATGGGACTGTCGCTTTAACTTGTGCGTAGCCTAGTTTTTATGCAAAAAATAACTGCCAGACCTCGAAAAAATCCGGTATACTTTTGTCTGGAAGAAAGCCGTAACAAAGAACCTGACAAGTTTACAAGCTTTGACTTTGCCATGATAAAATCCTCCATTTTTTATTTAAGTCCTTTAATCACGGGTATCAGGGACAGCAGCAGGACGATACCGGCAATGCCAACGACAATGCCGGGAATCATTATATTCCAGATCATCGTCATACACATACCCACGCCAAAAACAATTGCGCCAAAGATACCGAATAATGTCGTCCCGATTGTTTTTCCGTTAAAAACGATCGCAGGTTTTCCGTCCATCTTCCGGCGGACAAGCACCATAGCCAGCAATACGGCTGCGCCAATCACACCGGTTACAATCCCCTGTGCCATAGCATTCCATTCCGGGATCAGAGCCATACACATACCGAGTGCGAATAGAATACCTCCAAAGGTACTCATGATAAGAGTTACAAAATCCTTTTTCTTCATAGCATATTTACCTCCAATTTTTTCCAAGCGTTTTTCACTTGTTGACTGTATTGTACGGAGGAAATATTTATAAAACATTTGAATTTTGTTTGAGAAATGTTAAAATGCAGGACAATCTCCAAAACCAGCTATTTTTCCTGCCTTTTCATTGCTTTTTCGGAAGCGTTTTTGTAAGGATTAAATTATAGGCGACAGTTATAAATATCAGAACAGATATATGAATAAGTTTTTTTTCCACAGTAAGGCCTGTTTTATCTGCAAAAGTACTAAGAATGTTAATAGCAGAATGAACAATAATGCATGGGAGCAAACTTCCGCCGCGATAAAAAATTGTTACAAGCAGGAAGCCTACCGCAATCGCAAAGCAAATCTGGCACAAATTGGCTGCCAGATCCATACCGCTCCTGTAAATAGTTTTTTAGGATAAAGGCAAAAAGAATAATAGCCTGTACAATACAAAAAATAGCGCTTGCAGAATATTCAATCCCTATTGCCCCGATATTTGCGCTATTTCTCGTCCTTCTCTGCAATTTAGTCCTATCTCCTTTCTGCGCTGACGCTGTACTGTCTATAATACAAAAGCGCATAGATATTTACTCTATACGCTTTTATGATGTGTTTCTGTTTAGTTGTAACTGTGGTAGATGTTGGTTTGTCAAACAGATTCATTCCTGCGGAATCAGCTCAGGTACGCCCGAACACTCCAATTCAGGCATGGAATCTAATTTATTTAAATATACAAAAATGGTCTGCTCATCGCCCAACATTCCTGAATCAGGCTCTCTTGTGCATAATGTAATATGATAATATCCCGGATCTATGGGGACGATCTGTTCCTCTGGAATCTCCGGATTCCAATCTGACAGCCAAAACAGATCGATCACGCATAATTTATTATCCTGAATATCTATTCCTAAACGAAGCGATACCGGATATTCTGCCAACAATTCTTCTTTCGGATAGCCTTCTCTGAATTTAAGTATAAAATCCCCGCCGGTTCCTGTACAAAAACCCACTACATCTCCCTTTTTAATGTGCTTAGCCACATCTTCCGGTTTTTGATATTCTTCTCCAAAGAAGTCATAACCCTTCGGAATATTCTTGTTTGTTTCCGGTGAATAAAATACTATACCCATCCCATCTAGCACTAAGTCCATGTCTTTTTCTTTAAAAATCATATTTTAATCCTCTCCTCCGTTTTTTATTCATTAATGCTCAAAATTCCCGTATGCACCTGTTTCTCTCACAATATTATTTTCATACCATTCCTTTGGCGCTTCATCGCTGTAGTACGCTTTGTCAAACATCTTATATATCTGCGGATATTTCACCTCAAATTTAAGCAAAGTTTTTAATTCAGATGTCTGCAAGGGCAGTATTTTCATTCCTGTTATGTAATCTTCACCTGCACTGTCGTAATATACCGCACTCTTTCTGATTCTGAAATCAGAAATTACATTTATGTGCAGATAAGTAGTGACAAACACGCAATATGCCTCCTCCAGCGGATGATTCAAACGATAATCTCCCAAATGCCTTGACACCGGCTCCATCTCCATTCTTCTTTGGTTAGAACCGTCTGCAAGAGTTGCTTCCAAAAGCAGCGTATGCTCAGGATAGGTACTGCTTTTCTCATATTTCCAGACAATGTCCGCTTCACCGCCACCCGCATGCGTCTTGGGAAGCAAATCTGCTTCTAAAGATAAATTCATAAACTCAAGCACATTTCCTTTACGTTCGCTGATTATGTACCAGATAATGCCCAAAATATATTCAAAAATCGTAGGTATATCCGCATTATCTGTTACAATGGAGCGAATTTCGTCATCATTTCTTTCTTCAAAATGCTGCAATAATGTAATTAATGTGTCTTTATCAAAATGTTCATCAATAAGCTTATTAAATCTTACGTACCGCTCATCACTGATAACCTTCTTTGCAGATTCCTTATCTGCAACATCTTTGCCAAGAACAATGCTCAATTTTTGATATAATTTCCTGGCATCTATTTCCAGGCTGGAATGAATTTTCTCCAAGCTGACATCTTTGGTCAATAAATCAGTCTGCATAAACGCAAACAATAAAAAATCATCATTTACCATTTCAATATAGCACTTGGGCAAGACATCTAACCTTACTCTATTATCCTCAAAAATAACAATATCTGTTATTTTAAAATATCGCCTGTTCAAGTCAAAATAATCTGAAAGAGTTGCCTTTGCCTTAAACAAATGCATAATTTTAAAAAATTCTTTTTTGAACTCATCTTCATCTTTTGCCTTTAAAATAGGCACATCGTTCAGCACGGAAAGTCCTTCCCTTTTCATAACATTTCTTGCTGTACTGTTAAAAAAATACTTGCGCCACGCTCCTCCCACTTTACTATTTGTCAATTTTTTAGTTGTGTCATAAAATTCTAATACAGCATTTTCCTGATTATCTGCTATTTTCTTTAATAAACAATACAATCTATAATAAGGCTTATCATATTTTGCACTTTTCCGATTCATTCCCACGCTGCAAACCAATTCTTCCGTTACGATTTCTTCTCGAAAACGCTGCAAGGCCAATTTATAGTTGTCCATTTCCATCAAAACAGATAAAATTATATCTTCATAATTCAATTCTCCATTTCGTGACATAATGATATACTTAATGATTTTTTCTGTTGTTTCACGATCTACGCATAATGGCAATAAATAAGTAAATTCTTCATATGTCAAATATTGAAGTTTAGCAATAACATATAAAAACACAGCAAACGGACGGACATTTTTACCATCCACATCATTGGCAGTTTTCAACAATTGCTTAAAATATAAATAGCTGTCTTTTGGGATCTCCAGCAAATTATCCGATGAAAAGTCTTTTGACTGCGATATCTTCAGCAGAGCCTCTCCAGCTTCTGTTACGTTTCTGTCATCATCTAATAGTCCAATATCCCGCAACCCAGATGTTTTTTCTCTGGCGTCTTTATCCGGTCTGTTCGCATCCCCGGTCACAAACCCCTTTTCTTTTAAAAATGCATAGCAGTCCGCCTGAAGAATATTATTGCCCCTCCAAGATCTATCCCTGTTCTCAGGAATATTCCAAAATTCTTTTAATAAGGACAACTGCCATTCAATATTCATATTAAAATTATCTGTACGATAACTCGTTGTGCCAACCGCCCAGCAATAACTTTTAAAACCAATATTTTTTGCCATTTGCAGTCTCCTAATAATTTACGACTAAAACCTCTTTTGTCACGCCATCTCGCTTTGTGTGATAATTTGAGTTAAAATAATCATAATTAAGCGGAATAACCCTAAATTTATTACCATTTTTCTCTATCCACGAAGATAAAATTGCATTCTTCTTCCCTTTGCTTTCCAAAACATTAGACAATGCAAATCGTATTCCCCGCTTATCTAACTGCTCCAGATAAGAAAGCAAATCCGTTTCGTCTGAATCCGTCCATCCTGCCTGCTCATTGTAAGAAGCACAGGTAATGAGATATGGCGGATCCACATAAAAGAAACTTTTGTCCGTGTAATCTTCAAGCGTTATTTCCCTAAAATCTTTGTTGGCAAAACTATAATCGCCAGCTTTTATCCGATCAAGAAATCCTTCGAGTTTTTTCTGCATCTTGCAGTTAAAATCCCTTTTTCCAACCGGCAGATTAAACTCTCCTTTTTTATTAAAACGCAATTGGTTATTAAAAGAATAAACAATTAAAAGATATAACATCAGATAATACTCGTCATCTTTTTTTTCCTTTTTATTGAAATCCGTCCTTAACCGGTTATATCCCTCTTTATTATAGTCTCCCAATCCTGCCCCGCTTTCGCAGCCATAGTATGCATAGCCGTTTTTGCAGACAAGAGAAAGCTGATACTTATCAATCATCAAAAAAATCCGGTCAAATACCTCTTGTTTAGGAAGCCGCCGAAAAGTATCCAACAGTCCCATTAAATAGCCATTAGAATCATTAAATTTGACTTTGTTACAATTCAAATTAATCCCAACATTACAGCCTCCGCAAAACAAATCAACTGCTTTATCCGCATCTTTTGGGAAATGCGGCAGCATTTGAGGCAGCAATTTATATTTTCCTCCTGTATAATTCAGGGCAGAAGGTATGATCTGTTTTTCTCTCATATCGCACTCACACAGAAACAGTCGCTCCTGATGTTCCTTAATCTCAGATTTCCCTGCGGAAAAGGCCTTATAATCTGCCGAAAACACTTTCACCTTTCCCTTTTTCTGTAAGATCCGCATAATATCTTCATCACTTATTTTAGCATTAGAGCGGTCGTTTCCTTTTTCAGCCATATTATTGTAGGACAGGAGAATGTATTTCGCATGAACGGAATCAATCAGATTTTCAAACGCCAATGACGCTTTCTGCGTACAATAGTCGCTCTTTAATGCCGAGCGATCCATTTTCTTTGCAACGCCAAAAACCTGAGGCTTATCCCATTTTGCCACATTTTCCAAAAGATGATACGTATCGCAATACTGTCTGGAATTATACGGAGGATCAATGTATACTAAATCAGCCTCAATTTCTTTTGCCAGCTCGTTCGTATCCGCATTGTAACAAACATTATTTTCATTTGTATGGTAATCAGGCTGAGGCACAGACAACTCAAGATGCTTCTCAAATGCTGCGCCCTTTCTGTAGGCATCATAATGCCCGCATGTATTTGCAATCTTATCCATCGCATAAAGAAGAGATGTAACTAATAAAGCCCTCTCCCTTTCGTTAATTTCTCCCCTCACAAATTTATCCTCAATATCCTGTCTTATATATCCTATCTTCCTGCAATCTTCAAGGGAAAAATAAGTGTCGGCAAAATTTTCGCTCATGTAATTATCTTCTTCTGTTTCCAGCAAATTATATTCCGCAATCAGCTTTACCACTTTTTCTTCCGAATAGTTCTCCGCTCCAAACCATGCCACATGGCAAATATAATTGCTGTACATAATATCATTTGTTATGAGTTTTTTATCAGCAAATGCAGAAGCCACTGCACCCGTACCTGCAAATATATCTGCAACCGTATTAATGTTTTCACAATTTTTCTCTACAACATCTTTAATAAAAGGAAGCAATTTATACTTATTGCCCAGATATCTTCTGTTATTGATTTTGATTGTCTTATATAAAGGCTGCTCCGGCTCTTTCTCTTTATTAACATGATGTTTTTTTATATATTCCCACAAACGCTTGTAAACAGTATCCGTCCATATGGTTTTCCCATTCTCATCAACTTCCATTTCCACCGCTCCATTATCTTTCAAATAATATAAATACGATTTTGAAATGTCTAATTTTTCCGCCATTTGCGTTGCCGAATAATTCATTTGTCCGTCTCCATTCCATGCATCATTTTTTCAAAATAATTGGACACTTTTCTTAATATTTTACCATATATCATGCGGATTTCAATGGTTTTTCCGAAAATATGTTCACCAAACCTGATGCTAATACGCGTTCTTTCAAACCGTCTGCCAAACAGGAGCTTTACACTGTTAAAAGAGCGCTTAGATTTCTCTAAACGCTCTGTTCCTTATATCTATTCTTTTTATATTACTTTCTCTTTAACGTCAGGCTTTCACCATCAGCTGATAATGTCAGCTCATTACCCTTGAGGCTGTACGTATAAGCCTGTGAATCCTCTGAGCCTAACAGTTCCATGCTGACAGTAAGCTGGTCGCCCTCTGTTTTCCATGTAATATCAACTGAAACGCCGCTTACGGAAAGACTGCCGCTGCCATCGCTTTTAAACTCATAAGCGGCTGTAATGCCATCCTCTGTCGCTTCCCATTTTCCAACAATTGAGTTGCTTTTTCCGCAGGCCGACAGTGCAAATACCATTGCCAGAATAACGGCTGCTGCTGCTAATCTTTTGCATTTTTTCATGTTTTCCTCCATTTCTGCGCTTTCATTTTGCGCCGGACTGCCGCAATAAGGATTAAGCATACAAATATGGTATCGCATTCAAATCAAACAATGCCATATTTTGTACTTATGCTTTTTAATGCGCCAGTCACTTTTCTTGTGTTTATAAATTTTTTAATTTTTCTATAATCACCGGAAATTGCATGCCATGGGAGGCTTTCACCAATATGCTGTCGCCTTCCTGCAGAATCCCCGGTAAATTATCCATAAGTTCTTCCTTGGTGTCATAGCTGCAAATTGTATGCAGCACAGCGTCCGGATGCTCCTGTATGTACATCTTGGCGCCCCTGGCAATATGACGGGACAAACTGCCTGCTGTCAGCAAAACATTCACAGACTTGCCGGCAAGATATTCTCCAACCTCATAGTGGAGCTTCTCTTCATCTTCCCCAAGTTCAAACATATCGCCAAGAATACAAACCTTTCTTCCCTCTGCCGTATCCAGAATATCTACCGCCGCGCGCATAGATACAGGATTGGCATTATAGCAGTCGTCCAGGACAAGATAGTGTTCTGTTTTTATAAGATTGTTACGCCCGGCTATAGTCCCAAGCCTGCTGACTCCCTCTTTGATCTGCTCCTGAGAGAGTCCAAGCGCAAGTCCTGCCGCAACTCCTGCAAGCACGTTATACACCATATGTTTCCCGGCAACCGGAATATGCACGTCAAAATGCTGCTCATTCTGTCCCTCTCCACAATGGACAGAACAGTCCACGCCGGCAAGTCCCAGATTCCTGATATTGTCTGCAAAAATACCGGACGCAGTTTCTATGCCGAAAAATACCGGCTTTTTGCCATATACCTCTGTTACTGTCCGCAGCTTGTCGTCATCACCGTTGAGAATAACTGTCCCCTCAGGGTTCATTGATTCAAAAATCTCTGTCTTAGCTTTTAAAATGCCATCTCTGGAATGCAGATTCTCTAAATGGCAGCAGCCGATATTGGTAATAATGCAAATGTCCGGCTGCGCGATCATCGTCAGCCTGCTCATTTCTCCAAAATCGCTGATACCCATTTCCAGTACAGCCACCTCATCTTCCTCATTCAGCCTGAATACGGTGAGAGGCAGGCCAATTTCGTTATTATAATTGCCTTCTGTTTTCAGCACGCGGTATTTCTGTGACAGAATAGCCGCAACCGTTTCCTTGGTGCTGGTCTTTCCAACGCTTCCCGTGATCCCGACTACCTTGACATTCAGCTGCATTCTGTACAGCCTCGCCAGATCCTTTAGCGCCTTCAGCGAAGAATCCACCTGAATATACGGATATTCCTCGCCCGGCAGTTCTTTTTCTGAAATACAGCACAGCGCACCTTCCCGGAAACATGCGCCTATATAATCATGACCGTCACTGCGCGCGCCCTTTATCGCAATAAACAGGCAGCCAGGCTCAACCTTTCTGCTGTCTGTCGTAACAGACGTGATACTCTCATCAAGAAAAGAAGGATCACCCCTGTATACGCCGCCGCACGCTTCAGACATGGCTCGAAGCGTCATGCCTTTCATGGTTCTGCTCATACTCATCTCCATTATAACTCCATTTGGGATTTATGACATTAATTATATTTTTTAATCGAAATATCAACTATCTTCTGCGTCAGTTCATCATAGGAAATTCCTGCCGCCTGTGCTTCCTGCGGAATCAGGCTGGTAGGCGTCATTCCAGGCAGCGTGTTAACTTCAAGGCAATATACTTCATTGTCTTCGTTCAAAAGCTGATCCACACGCGCATAAGTTTTAACGCCGACCGCATTGCACGCTTTTTCCGCCCAGTACATCATCTGCTCGGAAATCTCTGCCGGAAGCTTCGCCGGACATGTCTCCCTGGTCGCCCCGGCGCTGTATTTATTCTTATAATCATAAAATCCTTCAATAGGTTCGATTTCTATAACCGGCAGCGCTTTTCCGTCAAGCACTGCAACTGAAAATTCACGTCCCTGGATATACTCTTCAACCATGATAGTATCCTCATAGCTGAATGCATCTTCAACAGCTTTTTGAAATTCCGTTTCATTGCGCGCTATAGAAACGCCAACGCTTGAACCGCCGCAGCACGGCTTTACCACGCACGGAAAAGGCACATATTCTATCTTATGGCCTTTTTGGAGCATAATCCCCTTTGGCATCGGCACGCCATCAAGCATCAATATCTGCTTTGTGATCTGTTTATTCATTGCAATCGCACTGCTCAGGTAATCTGTCCCTGTATAACGGATTCCCAGCAGATCAAATGCCGCCTGCACTTTGCCGTCTTCGCCGTTAGCTCCATGCAGTCCCAGAAATACAATATCAGATTTTTTGCACAATTCAAGCACCATCGGTCCAAAAAAGCCTTCCCCCTGCTCTTCACGCTGTCTGTACAGCTCAGGGATCTGAGGCGTCTTTTCCGTCAGTTCAGACGCCAGCTTTTCAAGATTTGTGCCTGCTGAAAAAAATTCCTGTTCATCTGCAAATTCCTGCGTGCCTAAAAATACATCAACCATATTTGCATGGTGTCCGTTCCTTCGCAGGGATTCGCAGACCATTCTGCCGGTCACAATAGATACATCGCGCTCCGTGCTGGTTCCGCCAGCTAACACTACGATATTCATCATGAAATCTATCCTCCATAGCCTATCGGCAAATTTCATATGTTAAAACATCATGCAGCTGCATTATGCTGCTGCATTATGCTGCTGCACTATGCTGCTGCACTATGCTGCTGCATTATGCTGCTGCATTATGCTGCTGCATTGGACTGCGGCGCTATGCTGCAACATCAGGCTGCTGCATTAGGCTCTCGCAGCTGTTTTCCCCACCGCTTTTTGCAATATCCACAAAATTATACACATTTTGTGGAAAATTATGCACACTTCTCGTCTTTTTTATATATAATCTGACAATTTACCGTTCATTCAATGGAACATAAGCTGCACGAGGACATACGTTTTTATAGGCAGGCCTGATGATTTTGCCGCAGTTGATCAGTTCTTCTATACGGTGAGCGCTCCACCCCGAAATACGCGCCACTGCAAAAATAGGCGTATACAATTCCATCGGCAGTCCCAGCATGCTGTAAACAAAGCCGCTGTAAAAATCAACATTGGCGCTGACTCCTTTATATATCTTGCGCTCCTTTGCGATCAAATCTGCCGCAATGCGTTCAACATCGCACATCAGCTTAAATTCTTTTTCCCTGTTTTTTTCTACAGAAAGCTCCTCTACAAAACTCTTAAACACTCTTGCACGAGGGTCTGACAGTGAATATACCGCATGTCCCATTCCATATACAAGTCCTGATTTATCAAACGCCTGCTTATGCAGTATCTTATCAAGATAGTCTGTAAGCTCATCTTCGCTGTCCCAGTTTTCTACATTTTTCTTGATATCCTCAAACATCTGGACAACCTTTATATTTGCGCCTCCATGTTTCGGCCCTTTAAGCGATGCCAGCGAAGATACCACTGCTGAATATGTATCTGTGCCGGAAGATGTGACAACATGCGTTGTAAAGGTTGAATTGTTGCCTCCGCCATGCTCTGCATGGAGTACCAGCGCAATATCCAGTATCTCGGCTTCCAGCGGCGTGAATTTTCCGTCATCGCGCAGCAGATACAATATGTTCTCCGCTGTTGACATAGCCGGGTTTGGCTCATGTATGATAAGGCTGCCGCCGATATGCGAATGCCTGTATGCCTGGTAACTGTAAACGGCAAGGAGCGGAAATTCAGATATCAGCTGCAAAGACTGCCGTACAACATTCGGTATGCTGGTATCATCAGCCTTGGAATCATATGCATACAGCATCAGCACGCTCCTTGCAAGCGCATTCATAATATCCAGGCTTGGTTTTTTCATAATAATATCACGCACAAAATTAGGCGGTATACACCTGTAATTGCCGAGCAGTTCCGTAAATTCGCCAAGCTGCTGTTCATTTGGCATCTCGCCGAACATCAGCAGATAAGTCACTTCCTCAAAGCCATACCGTTTTTCGCGCGTAAAACCTGCAATTATCTCTTCGACATCAATGCCGCGGTAATACAGTTTGCCGTCACAAGGGTGGGATACGCCATTTTCGTCCACCTCTGCCGCCTTTATCTCCGAAATCTCCGTAAGTCCAGTAAGCACGCCTTTGCCGTTGATATCACGCAGTCCTCTCTTGACCTCATACTTATCATACAACGCCGCATCTATTTTATTGTTTTCCCTGCACTTTGATGCCAGTTTCTTGATCTCCGGCGTCACTACCGAAAAATTTTTTCCTTCCAAATCCATATTTCCTCCTTTTCTCCGCCTGCATAAGTTCTGTAACAGCCGACCGATTTTATATTCGTGATTTAACGCGGCCTCGTACATTCATACTTTGCGCGTGTGCGTATGCAGCTGCAGAGCGATTCGTAACGTTCGTCCAAGCTTCCCTTCGGCACTTCCACTTCCATCGATGCCGCCATAGTATCAATCATGCGGTCATCAAGCGATGGTTTCAAATAAGCCAGTATATTCAATTTTTCCTGAAAATTTTCCGCATCCAAAAACTTTATAAGGAACGGATCCGCCTGTTCATCAGTATCATCGGCATCATCAGGTTCCTCAATTTTCTCAGGTTCCTCAAATAACTCAACCGGATCAGGCAGTTTACCGCTCTCTTTTTGGCATATTTCACGGATAAACTTCTCGCAGGAGCTTACATAATATAAAAAATCCCCATACAGCGCCTGATAAACCACCATTTTTTCCATTGTCTCCGAATGATAGGCAATCGCCTTTATCTGGTACGGGTTGTCATTCATATCCCTGTAAATACGACCTATTTCCAATGACATTGCATCCATTGTACGCCCTCCCGGCTGTAAACTGCCAACTGATTAACTGCTAACCGCTTAAACTGCAAGCTGCTTAAACTGTTAATCTGTTTGCATTCAGCAGTTAATCAGTTTATGCCGCATCTTTCTGCCGGCTCTCCTCAAGCAGATTGAGAATGCCTGCCACAACAATATGGCACAGCGAAACTATGTACCGGCAGTCTGATTCAACAGTTTTCTTATTTTCCAGATACTGGTCGTGCAGTTCCAGCACAAAATGGCACAATTCATCTGGAGTAGTAAAATCATCTGCAATCTTCTTGTTGATGTTCACCTCACCGCTTTGGATATATTCGCGGAGCGCATATTTAAGCTCCTTCTCATATATGCAATGCTCACGTATATTGCCCTGAAACACTGCGTTGTGCGGAAACGTAAAATAATCCGCCAGATAGTGGGTAACTTCCCCGAGCCTGCGGCAGTATGCTGTTGATATCCGCTTATACTCAGCTGAGTCAACAGTCAGCTTGGAAATAAATTCCTGCACCATATCAAAAGTCTCATCTATATTATGCTTGGTTGTCACAAATGAAGGCTTGCAGTCAGGCAGTATGCTGCCCATGATAAAGGCCTTCTTATGATCCTCAAGCAATGTACTGTTTAAATTATTTATCAGGTAAATTGATAATGAAACATGTGATTTTTTTCTCATGAATCAGTCGCTCCTAACTTAATAATTAACGCGATTTTTCACGTATATATCATATTGTAAAGCATTTAATCAAAATTTACAATAAAAAAAGAATAAAATAAATCTGTATTGTTTGACAATTTTCGCTGAACAGACTATATTTAGCTTACATATATTGAAAGGAATCGGAAAATAACAATGAAATCTGTTGACCTGCATGTCCATTCCACATATTCAGACGGGACGCTTACGCCAGAGGAACTGGTTGTCCGTGCGCAGCAGGCCGGCCTGTCTGCCATTGCCCTGACTGACCACGATACTGTATCCGGAGTTGCCGAAGCTGTTGAAGCAGGCTCTTCGCATGGACTTGAAATTGTCCCGGGCGTGGAATTGAGCACCCTTTACGGCAAAAAAGAAATACATATCATTGGCTTATATATAGATTATACTGATGATGCCTTAAAAAAAGAACTGTCCGGCCTGAGGGAAAGCCGCGAACGGCGCAACCAGACTGTCTGCGAAAAGTTCCAGCAGATAGGCCTGGATATATCATATGAAGAAATGTTAGAAAACTACCCTGATGCCGTTATAACACGCGCGCATTTTGCAGACCGCCTTGTGCAGCGCGGCATGGTAAAAAGCCGTCAGGAAGCATTCAGCCGCTATCTTGGGGACGGCTGCATCTGCTATGTTCAGCGCGAAAAAATACTTCCGGAAAAAGCGATAGAGCTTATCCGCTCGTCCGGCGGCATTGCCATTCTTGCCCACCCTGTATTGTACCACATGAGCTCAGCCAATCTGCGGCAGCTGGCTGAATATCTCTGCCGCTGCGGATTGTCTGGCCTTGAGGCCATTTATTCCACTTACACGGCTGGCGATGAAATCCAGATGCGCAAGCTTGCCCGCGAAAACAATCTGCTGATATCCGGCGGTTCGGATTACCACGGAGCAAACAAGCCGCATATAGAGCTCGGTATTGGGCGCGGCAGTCTTTTTGTACCCTATGAAGTCCTTTCCAATATAAAAAAAGCGGCAGGCAGGGCATGATCATTGCGCCTGCCTGCACATAAAAATCATTTTTTAATGATGGAACAGCCTCATGCCTGTAAAGCACATTGCAATATCGTGCTTGTCGCATGCCTCTATCACATTGTCATCTCTGATGGAACCGCCCGGCTGTGCGATATATTTCACGCCGCTCTTGAATGCGCGCTCAATATTATCGCCAAACGGGAAAAATGCATCCGAGCCAAGCGCCACATCTTTGTTTTGATCGAGCCATGCCCGTTTTTCTTCTTTTGTAAAGACTGACGGTTTCTCCGTAAATATATTCTCCCACTCACCGTCTGCAAGGATATCCATGTAATCTTCCCCGATATACAAATCAATAGCATTATCCCTGTCTGCGCGGCCTATATTTTCCTTAAACGGCAGCGCCAGCACTTTAGGATTCTGACGCAGGAACCAGTTATCAGCCTTTGTGCCTGCCAGGCGCGTACAATGTATGCGCGACTGCTGTCCGGCGCCGATGCCGATAGCCTGGCCGCCCTTTGCGTAGCATACAGAATTAGACTGCGTATACTTGAGCGTGATCAGCGCAATAATCAGATCTATCTGCGCCTGCTCCGGAATTTCCCTGTTCTTCGTCACTATATTTGCCAAAAGCTCCCTGTTTATCTCAAATTCATTGCGTCCCTGCTCAAACGTAATGCCATATACCTGCTTCTGCTCTATCGGAGCAGGTTTGTAAGCAGCATCCATCTGGATTATGTTATAATTGCCCTTCTTCTTTGCTTTTAAAATTTCAAGCGCCTCCGGCTCATACCCCGGCGCAATTATGCCGTCTGATACCTCATGCTGTATAAGCTTTGCCGTCTGTACATCGCAGACATCTGAAAGCGAAATGAAATCGCCGAACGAGGACATTCTATCAGCTCCCCTTGCTCTTGCGTAAGCGCATGCCAGCGGCGACAATTCCC
The DNA here is from genome assembly GCA_947628875.1 of uncultured Lachnospira sp. Classification (GTDB taxonomy): domain Bacteria; phylum Bacillota; class Clostridia; order Lachnospirales; family Lachnospiraceae; genus Lachnospira. The sequence goes on along the minus strand of CANRBP010000032.1, from coordinate 179 downwards.
CGATTTCCTCATCAACCCAGTAAATCTTTTTTTCGACTTCTGAGAGAGGCAGGCCAACAGCCGCCCCAGCAGGCGAAACATGCTTAAATGATGTTGCCGCCGCAAGTCCTGTTGCCTCCTTCAATTCCTTTACAAGCTGCCAGCCGTTAAAGGCGTCCAGAAAATTGATATATCCCGGC
>CANRBP010000031.1 GCA_947628875.1 uncultured Lachnospira sp. | reverse complement strand
TGATGTATCTGTTCAGCATAATGACAGGCAGTACAAGCATGGTATTCAGCTACATACTGCCAATGCTTTCCCTGCTTGTGCTTTATCACCAGCCTAGCCTGATTTTTTTAACCGGTGTTGCATCGATGGCTGTCAATTTCATTTCTCTTGCTATCAAGATCCAGACAGGGGAAATGACGCTTGCAAACAGCAAAGATGGCGAGATACAGATCGCTTTGCTTTTTCTGTGCTTTGGCGGATCATATATGGCAACGAAGCTGTATGACTCTATAAACAGGCAGAATATGGCTTACATGCAGATGCTTGATGAAAAAAATGTTCAGATCCAGAAAATGACATTGCAGATGATTACAACTATAGCCAACACGATAGATGCCAAGGACGAGTATACGCAGGGGCATTCCAGGCGTGTTTCCGAGTATTCGGTCGCTATTGCCAGAGAGCTTGGCATGAGCGAGCAGGAAGTCCAGGCAATCTGTTCCATAGCGCTGCTGCATGACATCGGAAAGATCGGCGTGCCGGATTCGGTGCTGAATAAACCGGGAAGGCTGACTGATGAAGAATATAAGCTGATGAAAAACCATACGGTCATCGGAGCGGAGATTTTAAAGGATATCGTAAGTTATGCGGAAGGAATGGACATCGGCGCCAAGTACCACCATGAGCGTTATGACGGCAAGGGGTATCCGGAGGGACTTTCAGGGGAGCAGATTCCTTTTATTGCCCGTATTATCTCAGTGGCGGATGCCTATGATGCAATGACCAGCAACCGTATTTACCGCAGGCATCTGAACAAAGACCGCGTGATGAAGGAACTCAGGGAAGGCATAGGCAAGCAGTTTGATCCGCAGGTCGGGGCGGCGCTGCTGCGCCTGCTTGAAGAAGGACGGCTGCCTGCTATATCGCCTGACAAGGAGGAGTCAAGGGAAGTTAATGACGCGGCAAAAATCCTTGGAAGGATAATTGAGAAGAGCGAGGAGCGCCTGACTGAGGAATTGCAGAAAGATGAGATGACAGGCGTATATAACCGCAGCAGCGGCGAGAAGCTTATGAAAACGGTTCTGGAGCAGGGCAGCGGCTGCCTTATGCTGTTTGACCTGGATCATTTCAGGAAGATTAATGACAATCTGGGGTTTGTGGTCGGAGATATGTGCCTGAAGCTTGTTGTCAAGAGCATTGAGAGCATACCGGAAGAAAAGCTGATTTCCCGGTTCGGAGGCGATGAATTTGCAGTCCTGTTTCCTGGCATTACGACAGAAGAACAGGCGGAGGTGGCTGTCAACAGATTTTGGGACAATCTTCATGAGGCGGTTGGAGAAAATTCAGAGCTTGAAGGGCTTACAGTTTCAATAGGCATTGATATTGAAAGCAAAGATGCATCATTTAGAGACATGCAGCTGAAAGCGGATAAGGCGCTGTATTACGCAAAGCAGCAGGGCGAAGGCGCGCATCTGTTCCATCACAATTCAGTCGTGTCTGCGCAGGAGGCGGAGCAGCCGTGCGTAGATATGACATATCTGCTGCAGATATTGCGTGAAGAACAGTCGCATGACAGCGGCGTGCAGATCGTTGACTCTGAATATGACAAGATTATTCAGTTTGTCAAGGAAGTTACAGGGCGTTACCAGAATAAAGTCCATATATTGATGTTCACTATAAGGCAGAATAAAGATGATGACTTTACGATTGAGAGCCGTGAACAGGTTATGAGCTATTTGGAATATGCCGTCATGAGGTCAGTGAGATCTGTTGACGTTGCAACCCAGTACAGCAGCAGCCAGTATATTGTTATGCTGATTGATATGACGGATCAGCAGGTGCATACGGTTACGAGCCATATAATGCTTGATTTTTATAAAATGTATAATGCAAAAGACGTCAGCGTATATTATGATATTGCTGATCTTAATCATCTGACAGCAGAGCCTTATATTCTTGAGCAGTATTAAGCCTGAAACAGCAAAAAGCGGCACAGAGAGCGGAAAACGCCTGTGCCGCCTTTTTTGCGCGGGCGAGACGGCCGTATGCCGGTCATAGCCTGCATGACATATGAAAATCTTTGCGCGGGTGTTTGTCCGCCAGTATATTGCGCTGCTTGGATAAAGTTACATGCGTATATATTTCTGTGATGTTTATAGAGCTGTGCCCAAGCATTTCCTGAATGTAACGAATGTCCACGTCAGCCTCCAAAAGGCTTGTCGCAAAGGTGTGCCGGAACATGTGCGGCGTGATATGCAGTTCGGATTCAGCAAGCGCCGAATATTTGTTTATCATTCTGCGGACAGCCTGATCAGACAGGACTTTTCCGTTTTGGTTGATAAAAAAATAATTGTTCTCATATGGCGCATGATGATATATTTTGAGATACTCCTCAAGGACGTGTATTACTTCGCTGTTTACAATCTGTATGATGCGCTCCTTGGCGCCTTTTCCGTGAATGAGGATAGAACGGTCATATAAATCAACATCATTGATGTGAAGCGCGCAAAGTTCGGAGATCCTCATTCCGGTTGAAAACAGGACTTCAATGACGGCAGCATCTCTGAGCGCATTTTTCCGCTGGTAAGCGGTTTTAGCCGTTTGCTGCTGGCGGTAGACGGCATCAAGCATACTCTTGACAACATGCAGAGGGATAGTCTTTGGCAGCGGCGCCGGTTCGCGGAATCTTGTCTGTATTCTGTTAAAAGGATTTTTATTCAGCAGCTCCCGGTACTCAAGGTAGCGGAAAAAAGCTTTAAGCGAGGCAATTTTCCGCTTGACTGTTTTAGGCTTATACTGCCGGTGCATACGGGCAATATAATTTTCCAGAGCAGCCGGAGAGGCTGCGGAGAGATCCTGCGATGGCAGCTGTGCAGCAAACTGCTCCAGATCAATCCTGTAAGCTTTAAGCGTCTTTGAATCAAGGCGCTTTTGAAATTCGCAGAATCGAAGATAATCATTTGTTAATTTTTGTAGATCAGACATATAGTTTAGGCCTCCTGTCTCATTTTGTTTTTTAAAGGTATACTGCAATAGGGAAAAGCTGGCAATCGGCAAATGCCCCAAATTTTTTAAAGATGAAATTTCATGCAGGAAAGGCTATCCAAAAATAAATAATCATGATATAATAAACACAATATAGTTTTCGTGGATATTAGGAACACAATAATCTGGAGGTATAAGATATGGTCAGAGACAATAATGAAAAACTTCAAGAAATGGTGGAGAGCCTTCCATTGATACGTCAGCTTTTTTCGCATGACGTGTACCTGATGGTTATGGACGCAAACAGCGTGCTGATGGGGTATTCGATTCCGGAGGGGGAAAAACCCATACTCAGCGTCGGCGATGTTTTTCATGATACGACAGGCGCATTGCCGGAGGTGCTGCGTACAGGAAGGACAAGGCACAATTATCTGCCTGATGAAGTCATGGGTGAGGCATTTGAAGGCGAACTGGTTCCAATCACAAATAACGGCAGCGTTATAGGCTGCATTATATGTACATATTCTGCAAAGGTAAAACAGCACATGACGGCTATTACAGCCAATTTCCAAAGTTCAGTAAACGATATCCAGGATTCGCTCAAGAATCTTATAGGCGGTATTGAGAATCTGTTTAAGCTGCTGGCGGATATGGATGAGATCACAACGAGCGTGGAGAGCGATGTGCATAACGCCGTGGAGGTAGTCAATAAGATTAACGGCAATGCATCGCGGTCCAATATACTTGCGCTGAACGCATCTATTGAAGCGGCCAGGAGCGGAGAATACGGGCGCGGCTTTGCAGTCGTTGCAACGGAGATGGGGAAGCTTGCAAATGACAGCGGCAAGTCGGCATCTGAGATAAAGGCTACCCTGAATATCATTATGGAGCATTTGGCGAGCATTATATCTTCGATTAAGGACGCAAGCCAGTTTACGAAGGATTACAGGGGAAATATAGGAGAAATACAGAAGATACTTGATGAAACGATAATTCTGGCTGGCGAGCTTGAAAAAGATATCGGCTGACGGCAGGCAGGCGGGAATTAATTCCTTGACAAATCAGAAAGTCTGTTTATAATGATAATCAGACTTTTGTATGTGCATTATTAAGATGCAGATGCAGTATGAGGGGGAGCGCCCTGATACTGTGTATGAAAGCGATTGCGATGGGAGTCCGTGTTTCGGATTGAGAGGATACAGGCATAGTATCGACCGACAAAAACATAAGCTGCTCAAACAGGCACTTTATTTGTCGGAAGTTTCAGAAGTTATCAGCTGTATTTTCATCTGAAAGAAAGAGCGTCCCCGTATCTTCTCTGGTTTCTGACAAAAAGCAGAATGTATCAAAAGCGTGCCGCCGGCACGCTTTTTTGAACCCTGTTTGAAAAGCGGCGGAAAGAGGATTATTATGAACAAAAGTCAGAAACTGGTTAAAATGGTATTTCTTGCGATGATGGTTGCGGTCGGCGTTGTGATCTCGCCGATACTGCGCGTTGAGGGAATGTGTCCGATGGCGCATTTTATCAATATTACCTGCGCCGTAATGCTTGGCCCGTGGTATGCGCTGGCGTGCGCGGTGGCCATTGGCATTATACGGATGGCAGCGATGGGCATACCGCCGCTTGCGCTTACAGGTGCTGTATTCGGCGCGTTCCTGTCAGGCATGATGTACAGGCTCTCAAAGGGAAAGCTTATATTTGCATTTGCAGGAGAGGTCATCGGAACCGGCATTATAGGCGCGATAGTATCCTATCCTGTCATGACATTGTTTGCCGGCAAAACAGGCTTGACCTGGTTTTTCTATGTGCCGTCCTTTATTGCAGGGACGCTGATAGGCGGCAGCCTTGCTTTTATATTTTTAAAGCAGCTCCAGAAGGCAAAATTGTTATCCAAATTCCAGACGATTCTGGGCTCCAATGTATATGAAGGCGAAAATGTCGTGCTCAATGATGCACTGGGAATTGCATTTCTGGGATTTATAGGTTATCTGGCAACGGTCGTGCTTGTCAATAATTTTGTTCAGTCGCCAACGGCGCTGGTTGACAGCCTCAAGTACATTGTGCTGGCAGCGTTTGTGCTGGCTGCGGCCGTGTACTGGCTTGTAAGGCATAAAAAGGCCGTACAGGAAAGTTGATTGTGAAATGGAGATTGTTATGGAGAAAGAAGAGGTTAAAACGGCAGAAAAAGAATCCCGGTTTGAAAAAGGCATAATGCTTGAGGAATTCCGGCAGATACGTGCAACGGTAAAGAAAAAGGCTCCGCTGATACATTGCATCACAAATCCGATTGCTATAAACGATTGCGCCAATGCCGTGCTGGCGCTGAATGCGCAGCCGATTATGGCGGAACATCCGAAAGAAGCTGCGGATATCACGGCCTCAGCCGGTGCTCTTGCCGTCAGCCTCGCCAATATCACAGATGCACGTGCAGAATCTATTATGATCTCCGGCAGCGTGGGGACGCCTTCGGTGATTGATGTTGCAGGCATCACATGCAGCCGGTTCCGCAGGGAGCTGGCTGTGCGTTTTATTGAAAAATGTTCTCCGGCAGTCGTCAGGGGAAATGTATCAGAGATTAAAGCGGCGGCAGGCGAGTCATTTTGCGCATCAGGCGTTGACGTTGGAGAGAATGATGCGGTTACAGGCGGTGACGCCGCCGCACAGCGTCAGATGGCGTCTGTCGTAAAGAGGTATGCAGCCCGTATTAATTCGGTTGTCCTGGCGAGCGGCGAGGTGGATATCATCTCGGACGGCAGAAGAACATTTTTAGTCAAGAATGGCACTGCTGACCTTGCCAGGGTGACTGGAACAGGCTGTATGCAGAACTGTATCGTAGGCGTTTATCTTTCCTGCGCAGATCCGCTTTCCGCAGCTGTTCTTGCCGCTGTTACGCTTGGCGCAGCAGGCGAAATGGCATCGGCGGAAAATGGGCTTGGCAGTTATCATATCGGACTGCTTGATGCCCTGTCTAAGCTCGATGACGGACATATAGCAGCGATGATGAAAGTTGAGCAGGCTGATGTTTAGGCGGTTGTTTCCGCCGGCAGCCGCAAGTTTTCCGGCTGCGCCATGTTTTCTTGCGGCTGTGTCATATTTTCCGGCTGCGCCATGTTTTCCGGCTGCAGCCGCATGACTCCGGACATCATGCAGCCGCCTGCCGCACCGGCTTCAAGCAGCTGCGGCATGTGTTCAGGCGTGATGCCTCCGATCGCATAAACAGGGACAGGGCGTTCAGAAAACTTCATCGCGCATGTGCAAATCTGATGCAGGAAGGAGAGGCCTTTTCCGGGCAGTCCCTTTTTGCAGTCTGTTTCATAAATATTTCCCGCAAAAAGATAGCCTGCACCAAGCTGCAGCGCCTCCATGGCTTCATTGACGGTATGGACGGAGGTGCCGGCTGTTTCAAAACCGCTGATGCTGCCTGAAACGCGCAGAAATGGCAGCGGCAAGTGGATTTTTCTGCATCCGATGGCGCGCGCGGTATCGGCAAATGTATGCATGATAAGTTCAACGCCATGCCGGCGGCAGATCTGGAAAACTTCGGCAGCCAGTGAGGCGTAAATGCCAGCTTCAAGATCTTTCTCGCGCAGGACGATGGCAGCAGGCTCAAGCGATGCAATATAGTCTATCTGTTCCAGATATGCCTTGAAAGACAAAGATCCGGGTTCAAAGCTGCCGGACTGATCGCGGCAGAGGCGGCGGTTTGTAATGGCAATCATTTTTTCATACATGCTAGTCCTCCATTCCTGCCGCGCGTCAAAAAATCACGCGGCTGCGGCGATGTATCTATTATAATGGAAAACATGCGGTTTATCCAGTTTTCTTTTCTTAATATCTTATTAAATTCTGTTGCATAAGGGGTAATTCGCTTATATAATTAAAAAGTAAAGATGTTCGGCAGCGTTGCCGGTCAACGGCCGCGGAAGGAAAGCTTCCGCTGTTTTGCGCTCAGGGGCGTAACGCGCGCTGCAGGCAGGAAGCAGTAAGGGAATGGAGGCAGTCATGCGGAAAATGCGTTTTTTGGTAGTAGGTTCAGGCTGGCGTTCGCTGTATTATGTGCGGATTGCAAAAGCATTGCCGGAACGGTTTGAGTTGTGCGCGGTATTATGCCGGACAGACGAGAAGGCGGAAAAAATCCGTGCAGCGCACGGCGTTTATGCAACGGCGTCAGTTGAGGAATGCCGGAAAATGCAGCCGGATTTTGTGGCCGTGGCGGTCAATAAGGCTGCGATAGCGGAAGTTTCCTGCACCTGGATGTCATATGGCTTTACAGTATTATGTGAGACGCCTGCAGCGCTTGATATCGATACGCTGCACCGGTTATGGGAGCTGCATGATGAAGGGAAAAAGCTGCTGGTGGCGGAACAGTACACGCGTTATCCTGTTTATGGCGCGATGCTGAAAGCGTTGTACGGCGTGCCGGAGTTTTCTATAGGGCAGCCGTATAATGCGGTCGTTTCTTTAGCGCATGATTATCATGGCGCAAGCCTGATACGCGCTTTCCTGAAAACAGGAATGCAGCCGTTCACGGTGCGCGGCAGGACATACAGCTATCCGACTATGGAGACGCTTAACCGCTATGAGCGTTTTACTGACGGCCGCATACAGGATAAAAACCGGACGCGGGCGACATTTGAGTTTGAGGACGGCAAGGCGGCATTTTATGATTTTAATTCCGAACAGTACCGCTCGCCGATACGGCATAATTACATACATGTGCAGGGCGTGCGCGGTGAGCTTCAAAACAGGGATTTATATTATATGGACGCCTGCAATATTCCGCAGCATGAGCAAATCGAGGTGATGAGCCATACAGTTACAACATCAGATGAAAATCCAAACCTGCATCAGGTGGAGGAGGTGCTTGGCATAACCTGCGGCGGCAGGCTTATGTATGCGCCGCCGTTTGGAACATGCGGGCTTTCGGAAGATGAGACGGCTGTAGCGCTGGCTATGGAAGACGCCTTCGCTTATGCAAATGGCATTAAAGAGCCGGATTATCCGCTCTGCGAGGCACTTCAGGACGCATATATGGCAATCCTTATGCAGGAAGCATGTAAGACCGGACAAACGGTCAGCAGTGAGCCGCAGCCGTGGCAGGGGTAAAATGGCATGAGGCATAAGATAATAAATTTTGTAAAAAACGAGACTGTTTTGTGCGCCGCCTCCGTGCTTGCGCTGCTGTCTATGCTGCTGGTGCCTCCGTCTGCGGCTTATCTGGATTATATTGATTTCCGGGTACTTGCTTTGCTGTTCTGCCTGATGCTGATAGTGTCGGGACTGCAGAGCGCTGGCGTGTTTGAACGGCTTATGCAGCTGCTGGCCGGATTGGTGAACAATGCGCGGCAGCTGGCGCTTGTTCTGGTTATAGCATGTTTTCTGCTGAGCATGTGGATAACAAATGATGTGGCGCTCATTACATTAGTTCCGTTTGCCATAATGGTGCTGCAGGAAACAGGACAGGAAAAATATCTGCCTTTCGTAATTGTCATGCAGACGGTTGCTGCAAACCTCGGCAGTATGTGTACGCCTGTCGGCAATCCGCAGAATCTGTACCTGTACACGGTATCCGGTATGGATATTGCAGGATTTTTGAAACTTTTGTTTCCATATACGGCGGCATCTTTCATGCTGGTGCTGATATCCTGCCTGCTGGTAAAGCCGGAGCCGCTTGCAGTACGGCCTGACGGCGGCAGGAAAGCTGAAACGCGCTCCGGCATGAAGCAGGGCGGAGCGGAAGGCGTAAAGCTCAAGATGGCGGTTTATGGCTGCCTGTTTGCGGTTTCAATGCTGACGGTGCTTCATATCCTGCATTATCTGGTGCTGCTCGCCATTGTTGCTGCCGCAGTTGCTATTATCGAGCCGAGGCTGTTTCGGGAAGCTGATTACTTTCTGCTGCTGACTTTTATTGCTTTTTTTGTTTTTGTCGGCAATATCCGGCAGATAGGGTTCATACATGCGTTCCTCAACAGCTGTGTGGCAGGAAATGAAGTTTTGGCCAGCGTGCTGGCAAGCCAGGTTATCAGCAATGTGCCTGCGGCTGTGCTGCTGTCCGGTTTCACGTCAGATTACAGCGGACTTTTGGTAGGCACTAATATCGGCGGACTCGGAAGTTTAATCGCATCTATGGCAAGTTTGATATCATACAAACTTTATAACCGGGTTCCGGGCAGCAGGAAAAAAGATTATATGCTTTTATTTACGGGAATTAATGCGGTTTATCTTCTGCTGCTGCTTGGACTGGCATGGCTGATAGCGTGACAAATCCGGCTGCGCTTGATTTGCTGCGGCGCAGTCCGGCTGATGAAAAAAAGCAGCATGAGAAATGAGGAGATTATGGCAGAGAAGGTAAGAGTAGCGCTGATTGGCGTAGGGGTGATGGGAAAGAAATACGCAGAGATGATCTGCGCAGGAAAAGTGCAGGACATGCAGCTGACGGCTGTTGTGTGCAGGCGTCCGGAAATGCAGGAATGGGCGGAGTCGCTGGCTGGTTCTCCGGCTGTCTATAAAAGCACTGACGAATTGTTCGGGAATCCGCAGGAATATGATGCAGTCCTGATAGTGACGCCGCACAAGACGCATGAACAGCTGGCGGTGCAGGCGTTTAAGCTGGGAAAACATGTGCTGTGCGATAAGCCGGCTGGGGCAGCCATCTCGCAGGCGCAGGCGATGAGCGCGGCTGCAAGGGAAGCAGACAAGATATACGGAATGATATTCCACCAGCGCCTTTATCCGAAATACCAGAAGATTAAAGAAATAATAAGAAACGGAGAGCTTGGTGATCTGAGCCGGATAATGCTTGTAAATACGCGGTATTTCAGGACAGCATACTATCACGCTTCCGGAAGCTGGCGAAGCAGCTGGAACGGAGAAGGCGGAGGCGCGCTTATCAACCAGGGCCAGCATATTCTCGATATCTGGCAGTGGCTGTTTGGAATGCCGGAAAAGATTTATGCGGATATACCGTTTGGCAAGTATAATGATTTTATGGTTGATGATGAGGCGACTATCCATATGCAGTATGCAAATAACCTTACAGCAGTATTTATGCTGACGACCGGCGAGGCGATATGGCAGGAACGCCTTGAAGTTACAGGCACGAAAGGCAAGCTGCTGCTAGATGATGATACGCTGCATGTATGGCATTACAGCCAGGACTCAACGGATTATATACGGACGGAGCAGGTCACTTCACGGGATAACCTTGAAACGGAGGAGACGGTTATGATGTTTGGCAAAGCCGAAGAACCGTATCCGCAGATGCTCCATAATTTTGTGCAGGCGGTACAGAGCGGAAACCGCAAGATATTAATCGCAGATGGTGAAGACGCGGTAAATCCGCTGATGCTTACTAACGCCGCGTACTATTCGGCATGGAAGGGAGAAGCTGTAAAGCTGCCGCTTTCTGCTGAGGCTTATGATGCGGCATATCAGGAAAAATGCGCTGAGGAGAGCAGAAACGGCAAATAAATGATATTCGTCTTAATGCGGCAGCTTTTTCATTTAAACGGCATGAAGATTTTTAAGAGAAAGGTCTAAAATCGGTGCTGAGTGTGTCAGAGCGCCGCTTGAGATGAAATCTACGCCGATATTAATCAGGCGCTCAACATTTTCGCGCGTGACATTGCCTGAACATTCTGTTTCGGCGCGCCCGTCAATGAGCCTGACAGCTTCCTCCATCTGTTCAGGAGACATATTGTCAAGCATGATTATGTCAGCGCCGGCCTCAACTGCCTCGCGGACCATGTCCAGATTTTCCACTTCGACCTCGATTTTGCGGACAAACGGCGCATAGCTTTTTGCCATGGCAACAGCTTCTTTTACGCCTCCGGCGGCGCCGATATGGTTGTCCTTGAGAAGTATACCGTCTGAGAGGTTGTAACGGTGGTTGCAGCCTCCGCCCACGGTTACGGCATATTTTTCAAAAATGCGGTTGTTTGGGCTTGTCTTGCGCGTATCAAGCAGTTTTGTTTTGGAACCTGCAAGAAGGCTGGCAATGCTGCGCGTGTAAGTTGCGATGCCGCTCATGCGCTGCAGGTAGTTTAATGCAGTGCGCTCGCCGGACAAAAGGACGCGGATATCTCCGCGCACGACAGCCAGAAGCTGGCCTTTTTGGACAGTGTCGCCGTCCTTTGCCTTCATGTCGAATGAGGTTGTTTCATCTAACAGTTCAAAAACGCGCTTAAATACGTCCAATCCGGCAATAACGCCGTCTTGCTTGCATATAAGCGATACTTCGCCGGCCTGGGCATGAGGCATCACAGAGTTGGTCGTAATGTCCTCGCTTGTGATATCTTCCTGCAATGCCATCATTATCAGTTTATCTGCGTTTAATTTCATTGTAATTTTGTCCATAAATTTACCCTTTCTGCTTCTTTATAGTATTTGCGCGTTCCCTGTCAATTTCATCTAGCACGCAGGTTTTGTATGTTTCCCGGAGCTGGCCGTAATCCAGGTATGGCGAAATATCCAAATTGTGCAGCAGCTGCATTGCCGTATCCGATATATCGGCATGGTGCGACATGCAGAGTGCGGCGCGTTTTGCAAATATAAGGCTTTCCAGGAGGGAATTGCTGGCGAGCCGGTTCGCGCCATGTACGCCGTTGCAGCTTGTCTCGCCGGCTGCAAACAGGTTATGCATTGAAGTCTCGCTGTTTGTATCTACTGCAACTCCGCCCATAAAATAATGCTGTGCCGGGACGACTGGAATTGGTTCTTTTGTCACATCATATCCGGCATCAAGGCAATACTGGTATATGTTCGGAAAATGAGACTTTATGACTGATTCGTCCACCGGCGCCATGGAAAGCCATACATGCGGCGCATGATCTTTTTCCATCTGCTCATAAATGGCTTCGGTCACAACATCGCGCGGAAGAAGTTCGTCAACAAAACGCTCGCCTGCCGCATTGAGCAGCAGCGCGCCTTCGCCGCGGACTGATTCTGATATCAGAAAACGCCTTCCGGGTTCAGTAGAGTAAAATGTTGTCGGATGTATCTGTATATAGTCAAGATGCTCCAAAGCGATCCCATGCCGCAGTGCGATTGCAATCGCATCGCCTGTCAGGTGCGGAAAGTTGGTCGAATGCGTGTAAAGCCCGCCGATGCCGCCGCATGCCCAAAGCGTGAATGGTGCGGTGACTGCCATCAGGGAATTATCCGCATTTTTGCATATAATGCCGTAACAGGTGTTGTCCTTTGCCAGAATGTCAAGCATGGTGGTGTGTTCTAAAATTGTTACATTTGGCAGCTTGCGCACATGCGCGAGGAGCTTGCTGCTTATCTCGCGGCCGGTGATGTCTTTGTGGAACAGGATGCGCGGCGTTGAGTGCGCGCCTTCCCGGGTAAAAGCCAGGTTGCCTTCGCTGTCGCGCTCAAAATCCACGCCAAGCCTGATCAGGTCGTCAATCGTTTCACGGGAGGACCGGATCATGATCTCAACAGAGGCACGGTTGTTTTCATAGTGGCCGGCGCGCATGGTGTCCTCAAAATAGCTGTCATAATCGTCCTCGCTCTTCAAAACGCAGATGCCGCCCTGGGCAAGGTATGAATCGCTGTCTTCTGAGGCTTCTTTAGTGATCATAATTATATTGGTGTCTGCCGGGAGGTTCAGTGCCGCATACATTCCGGCAACGCCAGTCCCGACGATAACGACATCAGCAGATTTTATAATCCAGTCCTTGTTCATGGAATACTCCGTTTCTGTGCAGCATGGCAAAGCGCGTGCGGCGCAGTACCCTGCTGCGTAATCATATTATGTGAAATTATAGCATAACACTAAACAGATGACAATCTTTTTCGTGATACAGGAAATTATGTCGAATACTATTGACATTTGCGAAACATTTTAGTAAACAATAGTATGTGAAAAATTTTTGTCGGCGTATTGGGTCTGCAGTACTATAAATATTTATATCTTAAAGGCAGCAGTCTCATGCATTATGTTTTTAAAGATGAAAACGGAGGGTTTATGCATTATACAGTTTACCACCTGGTTTACTTCTTTTTTTTATATTCTTTTTTAGGCTGGGTCATCGAAGAGATTTATGCTGCGTTTGCTTACGGGCGTTTTGTGAACAGAGGATTTATAAATGGGCCGCTTTGCCCGAAGTACGGTATCTGCATGCTTATCATCATTACAGATGTGCATGATCTGGCGGCTCATCCTGTATATCAGTTTTTTGTATGCATAGCGACTGCGATGGTGCTTGAATATGTTTCAGGCGTATTGCTTCTGCGCCTGACAGGGAGGCGCTTCTGGGATTATTCAGGGCAGAAATGGAATCTTGGCGGACATATATGCTTCAAGAGCGTTGCTGTTTGGGGGATTCTTTCGGTGCTGTGGATATGGCTTGTGCACCCGTTTGCCTATATCGCGTATGAGATGGTGCCGCGCAATATAATGAAAATTATGCTTATTCTGCTGCTTGCCGTATTTGCAATTGATCTGTTTGTGATGATTGCCGCCTCTTTGAAGTGGAAATTGCAGGGAAGCCTGTATGGCAATGTTGCGCAGCGCCTTGGAAATACAAAGGATCACATCGGACAGAAAGTATTTTGCTGGATACAGAAGCGCGTCTACAGGGCATTTCCGGAGTTTGAGCAGCAGGAGCAGGAAGGGCGCAAAGGCTTTGGCAATCCGCAAAACCGGGTTTTTGCAAAGGGATTGTGCCTTGATAAGCTGATTTGGATATTTTTGCTCAGCGCACTGCTGGGCGATTGGATCGAAACGATATTTGTGTGGGTTACGGCAGGCAGGCTGATGAGCAGAAGCAGTCTGCTGTACGGCACGTTCAGCGTTGTATGGGGACTTGGGGGAGCGCTGGCGACAGCACTGCTGTATCCGCTCAGGGACAAAAATGACCGTTTTGTTTTTATCGGCGGTTTCTTGCTTGGAGGCGTGTACGAATACAGCTGCTCCGTATTTACCGAGATAGTATTCGGCACGGTGTTCTGGGATTACAGCCACCTGCCGTTCAATATCAACGGCAGGATTAATCTGCTGTTTTGCTTCTTCTGGGGTATCGCGGCAATATTCTGGGTCAAGCTGCTGTATCCTAACGCAAGCAGGCTGATTGAAAAAATTCCTCCGGTAATGGGCAAGGTGCTGACCTGGTTTGGCGTGCTGGCCATGGTGCTGGATATGGCCATCTCGGGTATGGCGATAGGCAGGTACACGGCGCGCCTGGAAGGGCAGCAGCCGAAAAATGCAGTCGAGGAGTTCCTTGACTGGGCATATGAGGATGATTTCATCGAGCGGATTTATCCAAACATGAAAGTGACATCAGTGCAGCCTGAGGAGGAAACTCAGGTTTTGCCGTGAGATGCCGTCCAGCGTGCGGATGCGCCGCATGGCAGTACCAGTCCGGTAGAGGAAACAATAAGGCCTACCTCCTGCGCGTCCACGCATCCGGAAAAATGCTTTAGAACAGTGCCGAGCATGTAGCTTAGCACGGCAGGCTGCAGGCCGGTAGTGTATGAATTAATCAGGAAAAACAGCGGCTTGTCGGACATAAGCTGGGCGCAAAGCTGCAGCAGCGGATAAAGCGATGATTCGATTTTCCAGATCTCGCCTTTTGGCCCGCGGCCGTAAGAAGGCGGATCCATGATGATTGCATCGTAATGGTTTCCCCTGCGTATCTCACGCTGTACAAATTTTACGCAGTCGTCCACGATCCAGCGGATAGGACGTTCGGAAAGCC
>CANRBP010000030.1 GCA_947628875.1 uncultured Lachnospira sp. | reverse complement strand
TATCCGCGACGGCAGCCTGCAAGCTCCGCTGTCACGCAGCGGAAAAGTTGAATTTAAGAATGTGTCTTTTGCTTATCCGGGTTCAAAAACGCAGAAGATTTTGGATAATGTCTCCTTCACCATACAGCCGGGGGAAACATTTGCCATTCTTGGTTCAACCGGCTGCGGAAAGTCCAGCCTCGTAAACCTGATCCCCCGTTTTTATGACGCCACTGAGGGACAGGTGCTTGTAGACGGCATGAATGTAAAAGATTATGCCCTTGATGACCTGCGCGGCAGAATAGCCATAGCGCTGCAAAAGAGCGAAATATTTTCCGCTTCCATAGAGGAAAATATACTCTGGGGAAACCCAGATGCATCTGAGCAGGATATATGCCAGGCTGCGCAGACAGCGCAGGCCATGGAGTTTATCTTGCAAAAAGAAGAAGGATTAAAAACCCAGATATCACAGGGCGGCACAAGCCTTTCAGGCGGCCAGAAGCAGCGAATCGCCATCAGCCGCGCCGTCCTGAAAAATGCTGAGATCCTTATTTTTGATGATACGACCAGCGCACTTGACCTGAAAACAGAGGCAAAGCTGTATGAAGCGCTGAAACGCAGCTGCCCTAATGCCACAAAAATTATAATTGCGCAGAGGATCGCATCAGTACGCGATGCGGACCGTATCGCCATACTGGAAAACGGCAGAATAGCCGCCTGCGGATCTCATGACAAGCTTCTGGCCGAAAGCGAGATTTACCAGGATATCTACAGATCACAGCTGAGCGAGTAAAAACAGGAATGGAGAAGAATATGACAGAAGCAAAACAGGATTTAAACAATTACAAACTGCCCGGGACACGCGGCCCAAGAAACCGCCAGGCCGCGGAGAAGGCCAAGGATCAAAAAGGCACGGCACAAAGGCTGCTGATTTATTTCAGCCATGAAAAGCGCAGGCTCCTTGCGCTGCTGTCCTGCGTGGTCATGACCGTTATTGCGGCTGTTTATACGCCGCGGCTGCAAAGCCAGGCCATTGACAGCATTTCACAGGGGCGTTTTCAGGAGTTAACCCGCTATCTTATCCTTATGCTTGTGTTTTATGGCGGACAAAGCCTTTTTACGCTGTTTCAGGGGCGCATCAGCGCAATTTTGAGCCAGAGCATCGTTAAAAACATGCGCAACGATCTGTTTCACAAAATTGTCAACCTTCCAATACGCTACCTTGACAGCCATCCGCATGGCGACATTATGAGCCGCATGACAAACGATATCGAAAATGTCTCAAATACTGTATCCCAGTCTTTAAGCTCACTTGTCTCCGGCGCTTTGACAATACTCGGCACAGTATTTATGATGTTCCTGCTCTGCCCTCCTCTCGCATTGCTGTCATGCACAACTGTGATCCTTACAGTCGCAGCCACCAAATTCCTTTCCGGAGCCATGCGGAAATTTTACCGCAGGCGGCAGGAATTGCTGGGGCGCTTAAACAGCACTGTGGAGGAAATGGTCGGCGGTTATAGGACTGTGGCTGCATACAGCCGCGAATCCGCTGTTGTTGACGAGTTCAATAAAACTTCCGATGATCTGACAAAAGTAGGCATTGTTGCTGAAATACTCGGAGGTTCCATGGGGCCTGTGATGAATGTCATAAACAATATAAGCTTCGTTATAATCGCCGCTTTTGGAGGCTATTTTGCCCTTACCGGCGCCATAACGATCGGCACTATATCCGCTTTCATCATTTATGCCAAGCAGTTTGGCCGGCCTATTGACGAGCTGGCACAGATTTACGGGCAGATCCAAACCGCGATCGCGGGCGCAGAACGCGTATTTGCCATACTTGATGAGCCTTTTGAGGATAAATCCGGCAGCTGGGACATGGAAAATGCCGCTGGAGTTATCACTTTTCAGAATGTAAATTTTTCATATGCTGAAGGAAACCCTGTGCTGCACGATTTCAACCTGACAGTGGAAGCCGGGCAGAAAGTTGCCCTGGTTGGTTCGACCGGCAGCGGCAAAACTACTGTAGTCAACCTGCTCATGCGTTTCTATGACATTGACAGCGGCAGAATCATGATTGACGGCGTTGATATTAAAGATATAAACTGCGGCGACCTCCGCCACAACACTGCTATAGTGCTGCAGGATACTGTTCTTTTTGCCGACACAGTAGAAAAAAATCTTAAATATTCCAGAGATGGCATAACAGATGCAGAAATGGAATCTGCCGCAGATATGTGCCACTGCCGCGGCATGATACACCGCCTTAATGACGGATACCAGACTGTGCTGTCCCAGGCAGGCGGCAGCCTGTCGCAGGGCCAGCGCCAGCTGCTGTCCATCACAAGAGCGTTTCTTGCAAAACCAAAAATATTAATTCTTGACGAGGCCACTTCGAGCGTTGACACCCGGACGGAAAAGCACATTCAAGATGCAATGGTAAAACTTATGGAAAACCGAACAAGCCTGATTATCGCTCACAGGCTTTCTACTATAAGGGACGCAGACCGGATAGTGGTCATGGATCAGGGCCGCATTGTAGAGACCGGCAGCCATGACCAGCTTCTGGCTGCAAAAGGACGTTACTATGAACTGTACATGACGCAGTTTGCAGGGCAGGCTACATAACCTTTTACGGCACTCAGCCTGCCTTCTTCAAAAAGCCTGCCAGCTGCTCAATAGGAATCGGCTTGGAATACTTATATCCCTGAAGGTACAGCGCATTCATTTCCTTGCACTGTGTTTCATCTTTCTCATCTTCCACGCCTTCAAACAGTATCTGGTAATTGGAGCGCTGGAAAATATCTGAGAAACTCTCTACCAGGAACCTTGATTCCTTGTTCTTTCCAGCCATAATTGTCAGCGAACGGTCAAACTTGATAATATCTATCGGCAGTCCGATTATACGCTCAAAATTCGAGTAGCCTGTTCCGAAGTCATCAAGGTAAAATTTGACGCCCAGCTTCTGCAGGCTGTTCATAATCTTTCTCACATTTTCAAAATCTTTTTCATTCCTGCTCTCTGTCAGTTCCACCGCAACTTTGTCATACGAAATATCATTCTGCCTGATAATATCTACAATATCATCGCAAAAATTTTTATCGCGCAGCTCCAAAATGGAGAAATTGACTGATATCCTGTCAATCTGATAACCGTTTTGCTCAAGCTCCCTGATCTGCCTGCATGTTTTGTTCAGTATGATACGGCTCAATGTATGTATATAGCCGTACCGCTCTGCCAGCGGTATAAACTGATCAGGAAATACCATTCCGCACTCAGGCAGCACAAGCCTCATCAGCGCCTCAGCAGATGTAAATGTATTAGTTTTCGTATTCAGAACCGGCTGGCAGTATACGCGAACGCGCTCATCGTTTAAATCCTGGCGCTGATTAATATCCTGAAGCGAACTCAAAATAAGCCTTGATTTCACATAGCTCTCAACATCTGCATCATTGCACTCATATACTGTATTCAGAGGCATATTTGCCTCTATATAATCACTCATGGACAGGTATTCGTCCCCACGCACAAGCACATTGTTAGAATGAATCAGCACAATATGGTAATCCAGCTTATACTGTTCGTACAGATCGCTTAAATCTTTTAACAGCATGCTGCCCCGCTCTTTATCGCGTCCCTTTTTCACATGATATACCATGACCAGCTTATCATCTCTTATGCGGAAAGTGCACGGATTTTTAAAATACTTACCATATATATTGAAAAACGGCTCCGACATTTCCTGCATTTTATCGTAATTCATATCCTGCAGGCCCATGCATACCAGCGAAAACGATCCGCCGTGCATATCATGTATATAAGAGTTGAATGCCTTTGAATCCAGCGTGCCGGTAATTGTATCATATCCGTTATAATGGAACAGAAACAGGAGCGCCATGATCGGAAACGTAAACGTAATGCATGTATATGATGTTTGCAGGAAAAATGACTGAGCAATTATCAAAGAGTAAGATGTCAGCAATACATAACATATGCACCTGAACATCTTTGTTACAAACTTTTTCCGGTAAATTATCATTATAAATACCGTGATACATCCATAAAACAGGTATGCAAACCTGAAAAGATCAAAGTAATAATTCTGATGTATATGCATATCCCTGTCAATATAAAAGCCGAACTTTGTGATCGGCGATATGATCTCAAGCAAAGAAAATACAGCAAAAACGCTCCACACTATAATATTATATATTTTTCTCCGCTTACTGGTCATATTGACGAGATTGCGTATATAGCAGCAGAATACCACATAGGTGAACATCAGCGCTATATATGAAATATCCCTGAAAAAGTATACCAGCACATAATTGCCCGGCGTCATGCGATCCACTGTCTGATGGTAAAATACGCTTGCTGCCGCCGCAACCACCAGAGAGAAATCTGTTATCCTGAACAGCGTCAGATTCCTCTGCTTGATGGTGTATGTAGATTGCAGCAAAAACACAAAAATGATACAGATCGCCATTGTGCTGATATCCGCAACCGGTGAATAATTCTGATAAAACAAAACATCTTTCATACTATTACAAAGCCTTTCCTATATAGCCGCCCATATGCGTTTACCATGCGCTGAAACCGCATTACGCATTCGCCATCTCACAAAGCTCTGCAAGCATTTTGGGCATTTCAGTGTCCATATTTTCCTCTGTAAACTGGCATGTGCCAACTTTCCTATGGCCGCCGCCATTATATTTGAGCATAAGGCTGCCAACATTCACGTTGGAAGTTTTATTTAAAATGCTGTACCCGACTGCCGCAGAACAGCCCTTGCCGCCGCGTCCGCTGACAATCCATGCGGAAATATTCTGCTCCGGATACATGCTGTAGATCATAAAACGGTTGCCTGTATAAATCGGATCCACGCCGCGCAGATCTGTGATGATCACATTTCCATCTACCTTTGTGTGTTCCGTAACCATTTCTTTAAACTTTTCCGTCTGTTCCTCATATACTTCTATGCGCTCCTGTACATCTGGCAGCGCCAGTATCTCAGCTGTAGTTTTCGTGCGGCAGGCCTCCATAAGCTTCTCCATAAGCTGGTAGTTTGAAATGGAAAACTGCCTCCACCGGCCAAGGCCGGTTCTCGGATCCATCAGGAAGCCTACCAGTATCCACCCCTGAGGATTCATCACCTCATCTATCGTCAGGTTTCCGGAATCTACCTTGTCAACCGCTTCCATCATATCATCAAATTGAGGGAAACGCTCTTTTCCGCCGTAGTATTCATAAATGATCCTCGCACATGATGGCGTTATGCGGCTTTCCCCTTTATATTTTCCTTCCAGTGCAATTCTCTCATGCTCGCTGGAATGATGGTCAAACCACAGGCCGCACCCTTCAACAAACGGCACATTGGCCAGGCAGTCATTCTCATTTACCTCAATCAGACCGTCCTGCAGATCCTTCGGATGCGCAAACTTCCAGCTGTCAATAATTCCTGCCTCCAAAAGAAGCGCGCCGCAGACAAGCCCATCAAAATCCGAACGTGTAATTAACCTCACGATATATCCTCCTTCATCGTCCTTTATTTTCGCATAATATTCTATAATTATTTATATTATAACACACTGTATCTGAAAACGCCATACCTATTATGGGTGCAAAATCAGGCAAATACCGTTTATTCTCCGTCTTATGGACTACGCCAGCGCCTCTTCCAATGCCTCGATCACGATTTTAAGCGCCTTTATCCTTGCATATTTTTTATCAGTTGATTCAAGGATATGCCATGGCGCATAGGTTGTGCTCGTTTTCTGTATCATTTCATTTACCGCTGTTTCATACGCGTCCCATTTTTCCCTGTTCCGCCAGTCCTCATCTGTGATCTTCCACCGTTTCTCCGGCGTGTTCTGGCGCTCCTCAAAACGCTGCAGCTGCGTGTCTTTATCTATCTGCACCCAGAATTTTATGATTACGGCGCCCCATTCAGACAGCTCTTTTTCAAATTCATTAATCTCATTGTAAGCCCTCTGCCAGTCATTAGTGCTGCAAAAACCTTCAAGGCGTTCCACCATGACCCTGCCGTACCATGTTCTGTCAAAAATGGCAATATGGCCTGTCTTTGGAAGCCTGTTCCAGAAACGCCACAGATAATGCCTCGCTTTTTCATGCGGTTCAGGACTTGCGATAGGATGCACCTCATATCCCCTCGGATCGAGCGCTCCCGTTATGCGCTTGATATTTCCGCCTTTTCCTGCCGCATCCCAGCCCTCATACGCAATGATAACCGGAATTTTCTTGCGGTAAAGCCTGTAATGCAGCTCATTTAAACGCTGCTGCAGTTCGTCCAGCTCCGTCTTGTAAGCCTCCTCAGTCATAACCTTATCCAGCGGTATCTCCGAAAGCTTTGGCATCTTGACCAGCGGAAACACATTCTGCAGAAGCGGCACTGCAAGGCTTTTATTCTGCATGGCTATATCAATGCCGCTGCACATCGTTTCCAGCACCTGCAGTTCAGCCCATTTGCGGTCTTTTGCATCGATTATATACCAAGGCGCTCCTGATACGTTCGTGTCGTTCAGGTATTTGTCAAACACTTCAACGCAATCGTCATAATGCTTGTTCTGCCATTTGTCATAATGGCTGACGCGCCATGCTGTATCTTTTTTCTCCTCAAGCGCCTCAAGCCGTTTTTTCTGCTCTTTTTTGGATATATTGAAAAAGAATTTCAGCACAAGGTATCCGTTATCAGTAAGCTGGCGCTCAAAACGCTTGATGCTGTCGATGCGCCCGTTGTATTCTTCTTCTCCCATTTTCCCCTGAATCCTGAGCCTTGTCACCTCGTCCGCCCATCCTGAATCAAGGAACATAAACTTCCCGGATTCGGGTATATTTACAAAATACCGGTACAAAAACGGCCTGCGCCGCTCTTCCTCTGTCGGTTCTGAATATGATACTACTTTAAAGAAACGCGGATCTATATTTCGTATGATATTGCCTATCGTGCCGCCTTTTCCGGCTGCGCCCCATCCTTCAATAAGAACTATGACCGGCAGCTTGTGTTCCTTTATCTGCATCTGCTGAACCGCCAGCCTCCCCTCTACCGCCTTTAAGCGTTCCTTCAGCTCTTCTTCCTGCGGTTTTTCTGCTCCAACCCAGTTTTTAATCATGTTGCCCTCTCCTTTCAAACATCTGACCCCAATTATGAGGCATTGCCATTCTTTATCATGCTGGCAGCTTTTAATTTGTCAGATAACTGCTTATGGCAAAAACTATCTGCCCTTCATATTCCAGGCGCGACCAGCCGCGCTCGCTCATTCCGATACGCTTTACGTAAGTCCCATTTTGTATGGTTGCCACAATTGTATCAGATGATTCACTGCTCGGCACGCTGCGCAGGTTTGTCTCCTCCTTGGCTGTCACAAGATCCTCATGCGGATAAAATTCGATGCCGTTTACTGTCACGTTGGCAGAAGTCGATGGAGGTTCCAGATCCGTTGTCAGAAGCTGGGTTTTCGCATATACCGTCTGTCCGTTATAAATCAGCCTCGACCATCCGTTGCTGCCTGTTGCCGTCCGCGTGACAATATCGCCGTTATAAATAGTCGCTACAAGCTGGCCTGACTCATCTGGCAGCGTCCTCAGATTTGTTTCCTCTTTGGCCGTCACCTGCTCTTCCTTTTCAGTAAATGTAATGCCTGCCTCCGCGCTGTTGACCGTCTCCTCCTGCGCTCCATTCTCAGGCTGTATTGTTCCGCCGTGCTGGAAATATGCCGCATTCAGATCAACTTTCGCGGATATTCCCGGAACCGTCCCGTTTTGCGTGTACTGCCACATATCGTAACTGCCTGACGTTTTCGGACTGTTTCCTTCAACAGAGCCGCTTTCCGGGTAATATGCCACCCACAGCCTGCCTGCTGCGCGCAGGCGCTGGCCGTCCCATTCCCCGTCCTTTTCGATCGCATTCAGGGATACATACGCCATTGCCTCATAACCGTACCGGCTTACGCGATTCATAAATGCAACCGCATTATCTGTTCTCGCCTCCCTGTCAAGTCCGTACATTCTGCTGTCCGTGACCATATACCGCTCGCAGTCAAAAACGACCGGATATGAAATTGCATATCGCCTGATGTATTGTACAACCCATTCTGCCTCCTCTTCGGCTTCATCCTGATACAGCCGCCGACACGAAATATACCCCCACAGGTATGCCTGCTCCCGTTGCCTGCTGCATATTATAAGCCGCATATGCATCTTCAACGATCTCCCCGGTATCCTCCGCTCTGGCTCCAATGCGGATCATCGCATAACCTACGCCGGAATTTTTAACGGCATTCCAGTCGATCTTGCCCTGGTACTTTGATACATCAATGCCGAAAGCAGTTATTTCTTTGAAATATTCTTCATTTGACACCACTTCACTGATATCCATCTCCTGCCCGGCAGGCCCGTCCTCCCCGGGTTCCATTCCGCCGGAAGTTTCCGTTTCCTGTTCAGGTTCCTGCTCATTTTCCACGCTGGCCTGCTGGCTGCTGCCGCTGTCTGCTGCTTTGTCTGGTGTTTCTTTTTTCTCCCTGCCGCCTGCTGCCGCAAAAAACGCTGCCACTGCCAAAATCAGCACCGCCGCGGCCGCCCCGGCTGTTATGCAGATTTTCCTGTGCTGCCGTATAAATGACGCGATCCGTTCCATTTTCTGCTCTCCTCCTATGCTTCCAGCGCTGCTCCCGGAAAATTATGCCAGTAAAACCATAAGGTTTAAAAAGGCAGGCAAAAACAACAGTTTCCAACAACTTGTTTTGTCTTTGCCCGCCAAACAATTTTACATAATATTTAAATTTTATTCTATGACGGCCTGCAGGACTGGATGCTTATGCGCTGTAATCCACCTGATGTCCTACCTGCTTTTCGCTTTCAGTGCGGACTCTCCCAAAGGCCTCATCCTGATAATATTCTTCTATCTTCCGCATCAGTTCTTCAATAGAATCAGCCGTTACGGTTATCGTATCTTCATCTTCACGCTGCGCCTTCCTCCTGTTATCCAGGCGTTCCTGCGCTTCCTCTTTCTTCGATTTCTGAGCGGCTGCCTTTTTATCTTCTGCTTTCTTTTTCGCATGTTCCTTGATGCGTTCCCGCTGTGCCGCGAGCGACTTGTCGATCACTGCAAAATAAGATGCCGTGCCGTCTTTATTTACGGTCATGCCGTATGCCTTAACCTGGCTTGCCGCGCTTCCCATCTGCGCTTTCATACTGTTCAGGCCTGATACAGCATTTGCAATAATTCCCTCATATTTTGCGCGATACGTCTCGTCTGCTGCCATCTGTTCGATCTTGTCCGTGTCAATCAGTACAGTCAGGCTGCCAGCTGAGGCAAAACTGCCTTTCATCATCTCCGCCTGCTGCTTCTTGTCAGATGATACCAAAACAAAATTCAGGTTTCCGTAACGCTTTTTCAGATCGTTATAATAATCAAGCGCTTCCTTGCTGAGTTTCGGATCACCATAGGTTCCCGGCCCATCAACGGATATTTTTTTATCCTGATCAGCCGCCTTTGATGTTTTAGATGCAGCCGAATCATCAGTCCTGGCTGCCTTAGTGCTTCCCATTTTCTGGGAATTTCCGTATGCATACGCATTCTGGTAAACTGACTGCGCATACGATGCCTGATCCACTCCTGTCATATTGATTTCCTCCTTAAAATCATTATTATCGCAAATCCATTTGCTTCATGAATGTTTTCCGCCCGTTTTTACAGCTGAAATGCCGTGCAGGGCAGATTTTTTCTAATATCTTTATCGGCACTTTATTTATATTTATTTAGCACTATATCCATGTTTTTACAGCATTTCCTGATAAAATATCAAAGAAGCTCAGCATAATCCCTGATGAAAAGGCTGCATATCTGCCGTATCCGCATCTCGTCTTTTGCCGATTCGCTATCCCAGACGCCTACAGTAAAGAATCCCCCGTCAACTGCTCCCTCAACGCCTTTTAAAATGTCCTCAAATACAATGCAGCGGCTTATCTCAGTTCCGCATTTATATGCCGCACGCTCATATACGTCCGGGTATCCCTTGCCGCGCTCAACTTCATCTGTCTGCGTAAAACTGTCAAACAGGCCGTATACCCCGTTGCGTTCCAGGCATGGGACATAGAGCGCCCTGTCAGAAGATGTCGCCACTGCCAGGCGCAACCCAAGTCCTTTTAAAAACGTGAGGAACTCCAGCGCATGGCTTTTCAGCGGCAGCGTATTTGCGTAGGCATCTTTCGCGCGCCCATACCACTCCCTGGCAACATCTTCCGGCTTTTCGTCCAATCCGAAGCGCTGCACCGCATACACGGAGCCTGTCTGAAAATTATGCGTTTTTATAGCCTGCATAAAATCAGGCGGCACCTCGATTCCCCTGCTTCCAAGGAAATCAATATCTATCTGCGCCCAGACGCCGGTGGAATCCACCAGCGTCCCGTCAAGATCAAAAATAGCACATCCGAAACCTGAAAAATCAAATCCCATATGCAGCCACCTGACAGCCTCAGCCTTCCAGAAGCCGGATACGGTTAAACGGATTTTTAACTTTCATCTCGTCCATATACGGCGTAACCAGATCGCTGTAGTTCTGTGACAGAAGCACATCTGCAATCGCATCGTCATTTGACTGTTCATACTCTCTATGGATAAAGTACACGATCGTATATTTTCCGTTTGCAGTATCCTCAATCACATTGACATCTCCCTCTTTCCTGAGTCCGTCAAACATCCAATCAGCCAGATCAGTACTCATTGAGCTTTTCGATGCAGCTGTCACCTTAGAGGCATCGTCATCCTGCTCATACTTTTCTTTTTCTTCTCCGGTCGAGTAATCCTTGCAGAAAGCTATAAAATCGCCCTCGCTTGTCACCTTGGACGCAAATTCATCAGCCGTCTCCTTTGCCTGCGCCATAGAAGCCTCATCGTCAGCTTCCTCCGCCTCGATCTCGAATACGCGGTAGTCTACCGTGTCATAATCATCTTTGTGTTCCTCGTAATAGGCTTTAATCTCGTCCTCGCTGGCTGCCAGTTCTTCCCTGAGCTTATCCTGGAAAGCTTTTGCTTTAAGATACTCCATTATGTAGCTTTTTATATTTTTTTCTGTGGCATGGCTGCCGTAGTATTCTTTATAATATTCTTTTACGCTCATCTGCTCCTGCTCGGCAGCTTCCGCTATATCAGCCGCAAATTCCTCATAATCCGAATCTCCGTCTGTATATTCATACCCCCTGTCTTCGGCGATCTTTAAGATAGCCTTGTCCTCTTTGATTGTTGCAACTGCAAGCGCAGCAAAGTAATCAAACCATGTCTGGCCGCTATCCTCCGAATATTTCTGCTTTGAGTCTTTCTTATCCGCATTGTAACCCAGATAAGATGTAAAGTAATCCTTATAGGACATTATCCCGTATAAATTTTGGCTGAGCATAGCCTGCTTGGAGACTCCGTAATAAAAATCAAATTCGATCCCGCTGATGGAATCGCCATCAACTGCGATATATTCCCGGTGTACCTTGTCATAATCAATCCACAGCCATGCCGCTATGCCTATCACAGCAGCTGCTGCAATCACGATCGCGGCCGCTTTTAATAGGCGCTTTCTTGCTGCCTCTTTTCTCGCTTCCTCTTTACGGCGCTGTACCTTGCGGTCATACCGTGTGACGATTTTTTCGTCCTGCGCGGCAGGCTCCGCCTTTTTATTTTTATTGTTACCCATTTAAGCCAAACCTCCATTTGTTATTCATTTTTTACTGCATATTTTCAATATTGTATTCTTTCTGCACCTGCTCAAGCTCCTGAATCCATAAAGCCGGAGAGGCATCGCTCGGCATCCGCAGATCGCCCCTTGGCGAAACAGCCACTGAACCTACCTTCGGCCCGTCCGGCAGGCACGACCTCTTAAACTGCTGTGCAAAAAACCGCCTGATAAAGGTTTTAAGCCACTTATAAATCACATTATCGCCATAAACGCCCTTAAATGCGATACGCGCTATCCTGAACAGCTTAGACGGCCCGACGCCGAACCTGAGCATATGATACAAAAAGAAATCATGCAATTCATATGGCCCGACCAAATCTTCTGTTTTCTGCGCTATCGTACCGTCCTCCTCAGGCGGCAGAAGTTCCGGACTGACTGGCGTGTCCAGTACATCTGACAGCACGTCCGCCAGGCCTGCATCTTTGCATGTGTCTGCATAATACCGAACAAGATGGCGCACGAGCGTCTTTGGCACAGAAACATTTACGCCGTACATTGACATATGGTCGCCGTTGTAAGTTGCCCAGCCGAGCGCCAGCTCAGACAGATCGCCGGTTCCTATAACCATGCCGTTTGCCTGATTCGCAATATCCATCAATATCTGCGTCCTCTCGCGCGCCTGGCTGTTCTCATACGTTATGTCATGTATTTGCTCTTCATGCCCGATATCCGCAAAATGCTGCCTGACCGATGATGCTATCGGTATTTCCCGAAGAGTGCATCCCAGCCTGCCTGCCAGCTCGACTGCATTGCGGTATGTCCTGTCAGTTGTGCCGAAGCATGGCATAGTAACACAGATAATGCCAGTCCTCGGCAGTGAGAGGCAATCATAGGCACGCACTGTAACAAGCAGCGCCAACGTGGAATCTAACCCTCCTGATAACCCAAGTACCGCACTCTTGCAATTCGTATGTACAAGCCGCTTCTTGAGTCCCATTGTCTGTATATTTAATATTTCCTCACACCGATCCCGGCGTTCCTCCTCGCTGTCCGGCACAAACGGCATACGGACGTACCCGCGTTCCAG
This sequence comes from uncultured Lachnospira sp., assembly GCA_947628875.1. Taxonomy (GTDB): domain Bacteria; phylum Bacillota; class Clostridia; order Lachnospirales; family Lachnospiraceae; genus Lachnospira. The sequence goes on along the minus strand of CANRBP010000030.1, from coordinate 2,322 downwards.
CTCAATGTCTTCCGCAACAGTCTCAAAGCCGGCAAATGTATAATCGCAGCTGTCATGCATGCCCATGCTGTCAAAAGTAGTCATGCGCCGGCGCTCCGCCTTAAGCCGGTAAAGATCAATATCCGCATATGCCGGCTTGCCGGAAAAAGGCCGTGCATCCGCAAGCAGTATGCCGTTCTCGCTGATCATGTTATGCCCCCCGAAGACAATATCCTGAGTGGATTCTCCCTCCCCGGCACTCGCATACACATAAGCCGCCACAAGCCTTGCAGACTGGCCGTTTACAAGTTCCTTCCTGTAACTGCGTTTTCCAACTGTCTCGTTGCTTGCGGAACAGTTGACCAGCACAGTTGCGCCATGCAGCGCATGGCGGCCGCTTGGCGGCTGAGGCGTCCACAGATCCTCGCATATCTCTGCCCCTACCACAAGCTCCGGCATATTGGTGCAGCTAAACAGCAGGTTTGCGCCAAATGGCACCTGCTGTCCGTTGACTGTCACCATCTCGCATTTTTCAAATCCCGGCGTGAACTGCCTGCGTTCATAAAACTCGCCATAATCGGGCAGGCACATTTTCGGAACAAGTCCGAGAAGCCTGCCGCTGCACACTGCCGCCGCAGCATTATACAGCTTTCCGTTGTACGAAAACGGAAGTCCGGCAAAATACAGGACGCCCGGGTATTTCCCGGAAGCCTTCACGATTTTTGCAAGACCCTCCAGCGCGCCGCGCAGCAGCGTTTCCTGTAAAAACAGATCATTGCAGGTATATCCCGTAATGCACAGTTCCGGAAAAACTGCAACCTTTACATGATGCTTATAGGCTTCGCGCATCAGTTCCAGAATCTGTTCTGTATTGTAGCGGCAGTCTGCCACCCTGATGCAAGGCGTCATTGCTGCCACTCTGATATATCCGTGTCTCATAATTCTCCTGTCATGCTGTGTTTTACAGCGCTGCGGCTTTACAATTATCAGTATGCGCCTTCCTCAGGCGGCAGCGTCTGCCCGTTTCCGGAAAAATCCTCCATGCCCTGCCTGATATCATCAGCTGCGCCCGTGATTCCTTCCCTGATATCATCAGCTGCACCTGTGATGCCGTCACCGATATCATCAGCCGCACCCTTAATGTCATCCCACAGGCTGCGCGCCGCATTTCCAGCATCTGTTGCAGCATTATCTACAGCTCCGCCTGCAGATCCGCTTCCATCTGTAATGTTGCTCTGATCAGGATTACTCCCAGTCTCCTCGTTATCTTTCCGGCCGCACCCTGCCAGAGCCGCCGCAAACACTGCAGCCAGCAGGCCAAGCGCCAAAAATTTCCTTTTTTTCATAACATGCCCTCCTGTTTAATAAATTAGTTTTTCCGATAGTATAGGGCAAAAAGAAAAATTTTATGCACATGCCTGCAAAGCTCTATTACGCTTTATTCCTGGCTGCTTTTGGCATCGCCTATCTTAGCTATGCCGACTTCAAGCACGCGATGGCCGTCAAGCAGCTTGTTCTGGAGCGTGATAAATGAAACAACTTCAATCGCGCTCCCGTCCTTTGTCAGTATTTCATGCTGGTAGCATGCATATCTTGTGTTTATGAACTGCTCCCGCAGCTCTGCAATAATTTCGTTATATTGTACATCTGGTACTATTTTCTTAAAAACAAGGCCGCCTGCAATATCATCTTCCGAATATCCAAGCAGCGCAAGGAATCCTTCGTCCGCCTTTATGATCCTGCCGCTCCTCATTTCCATTGAATACTGCCCGCAGGATATCGAATGCATTGTCTGTTCCGCCATGATTTCCCTCCATTCTGCCGCTCAGCGCGGCGCATCCAAACTGTAATATGTTTTTTTCATTATATTACTTCTGCATGGTTACGGCAACCATTTACTTTGCAAGCGTACCCAGCTGTTCCTGCACCTGCCCGAACATCTGCTTATATTTATCAAGCTTTGCGCGTTCTTCATCGATCTTTGCCTGCGGCGCCTTTGCAACAAACTTTTCATTGCCGAGCATTCCCTCGCAGCGCCTTATTTCATCATTCAGGCGCTTTTCTTCCTTTTTCAGCCGCTCAATCTCTTTTTCAATGTCAACCAGATCCGCAAACGGGATATAGAGGACAGCGCCAGGTATCACAGCCGAAACCGCGTCTGCATCAATGCCCTGCCTGTCAGCCTGTACGGAAACTTCGCTCGCGCCGCCCAGCGCTGCAAAAAACAGCTTGCCGTTTTCAAAAATGCTGCAGATCTCCGGGTTCTCAGACACCACGAACACCTGCGCCTTCCTGCTCGGCGGCACGTTCATGCCCGTGCGGACGTTGCGGATGCCGCGCACG
>CANRBP010000029.1 GCA_947628875.1 uncultured Lachnospira sp. | reverse complement strand
TCCTCAAGCACAAGGCCTCTCACCTGCGCAGAGTGAGACAGAATTTCCGCCGCATCATAACCGGCATCAAGTTCAGTCTGCGCTCCGGCCTTGCCCCCTGCATACTGTATAAGAATATCCAGCGCAGCCGCCAGCGATCCGCCGCTGCCCCCGGAAAGGCCTTCTATAGAAGCCTGGGTGTTCTTATACCGGTTCCATACCAGCTTTCCCCGGCTGTCCCAAACAGTTCCCAGATTATTGTATGCCTGCTGTACAGCCTCGGAAATATCAGTGCAGCTGCCAAGGAAGTTACCGCACCCATAGACATAGTACAGGCCGCCGCCGTTTACAGGCTCAGGAAGGTCAAAGACTGCATTCGGGTCAAATTTAATTTCATGCGCATCCCTCAATGATACATTCTGTATTCCCATGATAGCATTGACCAGCACAAGCACTGTTTCCCGCTCGCGCTCCACGGTCGTGATCGTATCCGCTTCCGTGCCGGTTACTACATTTTCATCTCTGTTGATGAGCTGGTCAATTGATGTTCCATCATAGCCGCCCTGACCGTTGCGCACAACTCTTTCAAGGTTTATGCGCTGCCCGTCTACCTGTGCGCCGCTGACAAATATGTCCGCCTGCTCATAGTCCTTTATTGCCTGTCCGTCTGTGCCGAGAATGTGCAATGCGTACATCGGATACATGACAATTCCATTTTCCTGATGCCAAATATCGGAAGCATGCGCCTCCCCATATATCAGATCGTTGTTTATATAACCGAGCACCCTGAGCTGATCCCCATCATCTGCATTTATGGACTGAGCTTCCCCCTGTTCCATGTTGAATATCCTTATGGCGCTGCCGCCGCCAGCACTGTCCCCTGTCGTGTAGGCTATAATATTCCCGTCTGCTGAAACTGCATAGGAACCCTTTGACAAGCCGCTTTCTTCTGTCATTACTTCTTTGCTGTCCAGCTCTATAGCATAAAGCGTGCCGTCAATGAGAATGTAAAACGCATTGTTTTTGCTTATGCAGGCCACATCTCCAACTGCTTCCATCAGGATCTCGCAAGGCATGCTGACCGGAATGTAGAGGCGCTCATTTACGCGGTTTTCCTGACTGTCATACTCATACAGCGAAATGCCCATGCCGCCCTCATGCGCTCCACGGTTCATGTATCCATAGACAAGGAAATTGCAGTTTCCGCTGTCCTCAACTTTCATTATCCGTATAGAATGCCTGTTACAGCGTTCACGTATGTTGTCTCCGTCCTCCGAATCAAAAGAAAATATTTTCGTGAATGTATTCTGCTTTATGTCATACGACCACAGGTTCCCATTGCTGACAAAACAGGTAAAATTGTTGTCGCTGCTGGAAAGCGCTTCTGCGTCTTTATCAGGCTGGACGCCCAGGTTTATCTTTCCGCTCGTAAGCAGATCATTCCTGCTGTCAAATATCTGGCTTGCCTCGCGGTCAAACTGAAGCAGATACATGCCGTTTTTTGTCTGCCGTATGCGGTAATATTCATGAACTGAATATGTGTCAAAACCATCATAGCTGTTGGCCGCACCCATGGTATAATCTAAAACGATTACAGCCGTTTCTGCATTAAAATCAATTATAGACGGAATAATGCTGCTCTCAACAAACGGTTCAAGATCGCCCCATCCTATCTGCGCCAATGTGCTGTTTATGTTAACTTTTCCAAAATTATCATTGCTGCCGCTGCTGCTTGTTTCTATATACGGCGCAATATCATTAAGCGATTCCGGCGAAAATGTATTGCTGTTAAATGTAAGCACAAAATCCAGCTTTTCCTGCAAGCCGTCATTTACGCCGCTCTGTATCCTGCTGTAATAGTATATGCTATCATGCCTCTGCGTTGACACTGTAAGCTCCAGCAAGTACGTCCTGCCGTCCTCAAGCAGGTTTTTTATGTTCAGAACGGCGCGAATGCGTCCTCCGTCTTCTCCAAAAGCTGTAACATCTGTATTTTCTATCAGCGACATGTCTTCTTCATCACGTATTTTATAGGACAGCGCTGTTACCTGCTCGCCATAAGCATCCATAAGAACCGGAAGTTCTTTGTCATTGGGCAGCGGCGTGACCGGCAGTTCCAGCGGAGCCTGATCAAGTTCGCATGTATAACCAAACAGCCTGTTGTAAGCCGTCCCGTCCTCAGTCTCCGTCATCACGACCGGCAGCGTTGCCTCTGTCATTGTCGTTGTCGCTGAAATTTTCGACTGATAATTCATGGATATAAATGTGATTATTGCAGTCACTGTAAATAATATGCCTAACAAAACATACTTTCCCGAAGTCGCGTTATGATGCTTCATGGTTTCCTCATTTCTGCGCCGCACCCGCGCATAAGAATCTGATATTTATTTTAATCTGTTTGCATAAAAACTACAAGACAAATTATTATTTTGAGTTTCCGCATTTTGTATTTTGTTTGCGGCGAAAGAACGCATCGCAGAATGCAAAATACAGAAACTCAAGAAATTATCAATAATCCTGATTGTTTATCGGAGTTGCAAAATATACCTCCGTCACGTCCCTCTCCTCATCATAAGCCATGGATATATTTACATTTACCCTTTCCCTGCCCACTGTCAGGTATTCTTCAATACCGCTGTCATACGCATATATAGTGTATAATTCGTCATCTCTGTTTTCTGCAATGACTTTAGCGCCGATCTGCTCCAATATCTGATTTGCTATGCTGTCTCTTACATGCATGTCAAGGTCGCCGCTTATCTCGCCCATCAGGTTTACGTTTACATTGGCTGCCATTTCCAGTTCGTTTACAATTTCACGCACGATTTCCTCGTATGTAAACGTGGCTTCAATAGAGTTTTTCAGCATAACGTCAATGTAAATATACTGGTTGCTGCCTGCGCCCTCACTCTCCGGTTTTTGCGTGATAAATCTGCATATAACATCACCGTTTACTGAGTTCTGGCTCAGCGTCTTTACTGCTGAATTTTCATCTTCATAATCCGTTATCTCATAATGGCTGATGCCTATCTGCTGTGCGATTTTTTCCAGTATCATCTGCTTCGCATTGTCTGTCAGGTTGATGCTGCCATACTTACCATATGCGGATACGCTTGAAGTCATTCTCAAATAAGTGCTGCTGCTGAACGCGCTTATGATTTTCTCGCCGCTGGACGGCTCCTGCGCGCGGCTGTTGTACAGCACGTTTATGGCTGTAACCAGCCAAAGGGTAACAGCTATGCAGATGGCTGCTTTTTGAAATATATAATGCGGCTTCCTGTTCTGCTGCTTTCTTTTTTCTTTCTGCCTGTTCAGATTTTCCTGCCAATCGCTGATTTTCAGGCTCATATAATATAAATAATCTTCCAGCATAAAAAAACCTCCCACTTTATGATAATTGGATTATTACCATAAAATGGGATGTTTATTCAGCTTTTATGATTTGTTTTAAAAGCATTCTGAAATACAAGCCGGCCGCGCCGTCAGTCTACTGCTCCAAGCCGCGCCAGCGACCGTTTCAGGGCAAGCTCCGCACGCATAATGTTTATATCCGCATCTTTGCTTGCAAGCCTGCGTTCCGCTCTGTTCTTTGCCTCATTGGCCCTGTTGACATCTATCTCATCAGGCCACTCGGCAATTTCCGCAAGGACGGTCACTTTGTCTTTCAGGATCTCAATAATTCCGCCATGCACCGCAGCCTTTTTTTTGGCTGTGCCTTCATGGATCACCATAACGCACGGCACAAGCACAGAAGTCAGCGGGATATGGTCGGCATAAACGCCTATTTCACCTTCACTGGTCGTAAGCTCTACCATGGTTGCATCACCCTGATAAAACTTCCTGTCCGGCGTGTTGATTATTAGTTTAAATGTCTTGTCAGCCATTCAATCCTCCGTTCCTGCCTGATGGGCCTTTAATCCCAGCGCCTTTTACTTGCACTTTGCAAGGACGTCATCAATATTGCCGCAGTTGAGGAAGTAGCTCTCCGGAATATCATCATACTTGCCTTCGATGATCTCCTTGAATCCCTGAATGGTTTCACTAATCGGCACATACCTTCCCTCAAGGCCTGTAAACTGGCCTGCAACGAAGAATGGCTGCGACAGGAAACGCTGTACCTTTCTGGCTCTTGATACAACCAGCTTATCATCTTCTGAGAGCTCATCCATGCCCAGAATGGCAATGATATCCTGCAATTCTTTATATTTTTGAAGAATCTCCTGAACGGATCTTGCAACCTTGTAATGCTCCTCGCCTACGATACGCGGATCCAAAATCCTTGAAGTTGATTCAAGCGGATCTACTGCCGGGTAAATACCAAGCTCCACAATGGAGCGCGACAATACTGTCGTTGCATCAAGGTGCGCGAATGTAGTAGCAGGAGCAGGGTCTGTAAGGTCATCGGCCGGAACATATACTGCCTGCACTGATGTGATTGATCCGTTTTTCGTTGATGTGATTCTCTCTTGCAGCGCACCCATTTCTGTCTGCAGCGTCGGCTGGTAGCCTACGGCTGAAGGCATACGGCCAAGAAGCGCGGATACCTCTGAACCAGCCTGCGTAAAACGGAAAATGTTATCAATAAAGAGCAACACGTCCTTGCCGCCCTTGTCACGGAAATACTCTGCCATTGTCAGGCCTGCAAGTCCTACTCTCATTCTGGCTCCAGGCGGTTCGTTCATCTGTCCGAACACCATGGTAGTTTTTTCGATAACGCCAGATTCCATCATTTCATGGTAAAGGTCATTTCCCTCACGGGTACGCTCGCCTACGCCTGTAAATACGGAATATCCGCCATGCTCTGTGGCAATGTTTCGGATCAGTTCCTGGATAAGCACCGTCTTTCCTACGCCGGCGCCGCCAAACAGGCCGATCTTACCGCCCTTCTGATACGGGCAGAGTAAATCCACGACCTTGATACCGGTCTCAAGCATCTCTGTAGATGTTGACTGTTCCTCAAATGCCGGTGCCTTCCTGTGGATAGGCATATATTCCTGCACTTCAGGAGCCGGTTTGTTATCTATAGGATTACCCAGCACGTTGAATATCCTGCCAAGTGTCTGTTCGCCTACCGGAACCGTGATCGGCGAACCAGTTGCTTCGGCATCCATTCCGCGCACCAGGCCGTCAGTCGGTCCCATCGCAATACATCTTACCGTATCATCGCCAAGATGCTGTGCAACTTCTACAACCAGCACTTCGCCGTTGCTTCGCTTGATATTGATAGCCGAATTGATCTCAGGCAGATTGCCGTCTGTAAATTTGATATCCAGAACGGCGCCGACAATCTGAGTAATTTTACCAATATTCTTGTCTGCCATTTTTGCCTCCATTTATTTATTATCATGATGTCATAAAACCCTGCGGTTTTATTCGATGGCATTCGCACCGGAAATAATTTCTGTAAGTTCCTGCGTGATCGATGCCTGACGCGCTCTGTTAAATTTAAGCGACAGGTCGGAAATCATCTCCTCTGCGTTGCTTGTCGCATTGTCCATCGCCTGCATACGGGCTCCGTTTTCACTGGCAACGGACTCCATTAATGCGCCGTAGATCAGGCTGCACACATATTTCGGAATTATCATGTTCAGCGCTTCTTCTTCCTCCGGCTCATAATTCATCGGCGTGTCATCGCCGCCTGCATGTTCAGCCACTGCAGCCGGATCAACCGGAAGCAGCCGGATCAGCTTTGGAATATGGACAACTGTGTTCTTAAAAGATGTATAGGCCAGGTATATCTCGCCAATCTCCTCCTCTGTAAACGCGCGCAGCACTTCATCGCATATCTCGCGCGCATCGGTATAAATCGGCTCGTTGATCACATCTGAGTAATCAGCCTTGATCGTGTAACCTTTCCTTTCAAGAACTTCCTTTCCTTTTCGCCCAACCGCATAGATGACTGCATCTTCTTTAGAGATGCCGCTGTTGGTGATCAGCTTGGTTATATTGGTGTTATAACCGCCGGCAAGACCTCTGTTTGCAGTAATGACGATCAACGCCTTTTTGCTGGACGTCCCGGCTTTCAAAAATTTATGATTTATATTGCCGGATTTTGCAAGCATACTGCTCACCGTCTCATACATCAGGTCAAAGTAAGGCTTTGTACTCTCCGCTTTCCCTTTTGCTTTTTGCAGTTTAACAGTGGAAACGAGCTTCATGGCTTTGGTAATCTGACCGGTACTTTGAATACTGTCTCTACGCCTTTTTATGTCTCTCATTGAGGCCATAAACAATTACCTCCAATCCAACCGCTCTTACTTGAAAGTCTTTTTAAACTCTTCAATGGCGCCTATTAATGCTTTCTCTGTTTCGTCATCTAAAACCTTGTCCTGACGGATTTTTTCAGGAATGTTCGGGTATTTTGTGTCAATATACTCAAACAGGCCGTCCTGGAAATCAAGGATTCTGTCTACATCAATGTCTATAACATATTTCTTTGTTACTGCATATATGATGATAACCTGATACTCAACAGGCATCGGCTTATACTGCGGCTGTTTCAGCAATTCCTTGATGCGCTCGCCCTGCGCCAGCTTTTCTTTTGTATCAGCATCCAGCTCGGAACCGAACTGTGCAAAAGCTGCCAATTCTCTGTACTGTGCCAAATCTGTACGAATCGGCGCAGCCATCTTCTTCATAGCTTTGATCTGTGCAGCACCGCCAACTCGGGATACTGACAGGCCAGCGTTAACTGCCGGCCGGAAACCGGAATTGAACATTTCAGTCTCCAAATAGATCTGGCCGTCCGTGATAGAAATAACATTTGTAGGAATGTATGCAGAAACATCGCCAGCCTGCGTCTCAATGATAGGCAGAGCCGTCAGCGAACCTCCGCCGTATTCTTCTGACATTCTTGCGGCACGCTCAAGCAGCCTTGAATGCAGATAGAATACATCGCCCGGATACGCCTCACGTCCTGGCGGTCTTTTAAGCAGCAATGAAAGCGTACGATATGCCGTGGCATGTTTGCTCAAATCGTCATAGACGATCAGTACATCTTTGCCCTGTTCCATCCACTCCTCACCCATTGCGCAGCCTGCATATGGCGCAATATACTGTAATGGCGCCAGCTCGCTGGCTGTAGATGCTACTACTGTTGTATAATTCATTGCGCCGTATTCTTCCAGCGTCTTTACAATGTTTGCAACGGTCGATGCCTTCTGGCCGATTGCAACATATATGCAAAGGACATCTTGCCCTTTTTGGTTGATGATCGTGTCAATCGCAATGGCTGTCTTTCCTGTCTGGCGGTCGCCAATGATAAGCTCTCGCTGACCCCTTCCAATCGGAACCATCGCATCAATAGCCTTGATACCTGTCTGCAGCGGCGTATCAACTGATTTTCTTGTGATAACGCCAGAAGCCACGCGCTCGATCTGACGGAATTTACTTGTATTTACCGGACCTTTTCCATCGATCGGCTGACCCAGGGCATTAACTACCCTGCCCAGCAGCGCATCGCCTACAGGTACCTCGATAACACGGCCTGTTGTCTTAACCGTGTCGCCTTCGTTAATGTTTTTAGAATCACCCAGCAGAACGGCGCCAACATTGTCTTCTTCCAGGTTCTGAACCATGCCGTACACTTCGCCTGGAAATTCCAGAAGCTCGCCCTGCATGGCCTTTTCCAACCCATGAATACGCGCGATGCCATCTGCTACCTGGATAACTGTACCCACATCTGATACTTCCAGCTCGGCAGCATATCTTTTAATCTGCTCTTTAATCACCGAGCTGATTTCCTCTGGTCTCAAATTCATTAGCCTAAAGCACCCTCTTTCCATATAAAGTACAAACCTACGCCAGCTGAATCTTTTTTAAATCCCTTGTAAGTTCGTCTAATTTTGTTTTTATACTGCTGTCTACGACACGGTCGCCGATCCTGATGATCATGCCGCCGATTATGGATTCATCTACCTTGTAATGCATCTCAAAATCAACATACTTTGTCGTATCCAACAGTTTGCCGATCACTTTTTTCTTCTGATCTTCTGTGAGCGCCTTTGCCGTCGTCACATATGCGGTACCAATCTTTTTATATTCCTTGACCCGTTCCGCAAAATATTTTAATGCATCGACAATATTCCCCTGCCTGTCTTTTGAAATCATGATAGTCAGCAGGCCGGTGATGTCCCTGGAAACAAATTCTCCCAGAACTGTTTGGATAAACTTTTCTTTTTCCTGTTTTTCTATTTTGGGATGATTTAATAATTTGCCAAGCTCGCTGTTTGTCTCAAATATTTCAAGGACTGTTTTTGCTTCTTCATACAGTTCATCGATTTTCGACTGCTCAACGCCCAGGTCAAATAATGCATCCCCATAAGTCGTTGCCGCTAACTTAGCCATGTGTTCTCACCCATTTCATTCAACGTCTCTTCAATAAGAGCATTACCCTCTGCATCACTGATCGACTTGGCTGCAACCTTCGCCGCCATCAGCTGAGCCACAGCAATTATCTGCTGTTTAACCTCATCAGCAACTTTCTGCCTCTCCAGCTCGGCTTCTGTATTTGCCCTGGCGATAATCCTGGCTGCCTCCTGCTTTGCCTCATCTACAATCTTTGATGAATTGGACTGAGCAACCTTCCTTGCTTCGCCAAGGATATGTTCAGCCTCTTTTCCGGCAGCATTTAATTTTTCTTCATATTCCTGCTTTAAAGCCAGTGCTTCCGCACGGTTTTTCTCTGCATTCTCACGGTCGCTTGTAATCTTTTCCTGGCGCTTGCGGAGCATGTTCCTTACAGGGTTAAACAATATGTAAGAAAGCAGGATAAACAGGATAAAGATATTCACCGCCATGATTGCCGCGTCAAAAAGGAGCTGATAATCAAGACCAAACAATCGTCCTTCATCTGCAAGGGCAATAAATGTACTTCCTGCGAAATTCAAATCTATAGCCTCCTTCCTATCAGCTTAATGATTAAATCAACCCTTAAATGGTTTAACAAACATTAAGATAATAGCTACGGCGAAACCGTAAAGACCTGTCGTCTCTGCAACGGCCTGTCCAAGAAGCATGGTTGACGTGATATCAGACTTTGCACCCGGGTTGCGGCCTACTGCTGAGGCACCATGTCCTGCTGCAATACCCTGGCCTACACCAGGACCAACACCTGCGATCATTGCGATTCCAGCACCGATGGCTGACATAGCCTGAATAAACTCCTGTCCACTAATATTCATTTTCAAATCCTCCATTTTTTAAATATATTTTGATAATTGAACAGAACTCCTGCTCTAATCATCTGCAATTTTGTCGTTGACGTATACCATCGTCAACATGCTAAATACGTATGCCTGGATGCACCCGGAAAACAGATCGAAATAAGCATGCAATACTGCCGGATAAGCCACAGTGTATGGATTAACCAGGTCGTATATCAAGCCCATCAGAACGGTACCGGACATGACATTGCCAAACAAACGCAATGAAAGCGACAGCGGCACGGCAAATTCACCAATCAGGTTAATTGGGAACAAAAACCATATCGGCTGGAACAATGCTGTGAAATGCTTCACGCCGTTTTTCCGTATGCCGTTAACCTGCACAAGGAAAAATGTTATCAGTCCCAGCGCCAATGTTATGCCATAATCCGCAGTTGGCGGCCGCAGTCCAAACAATCCTGATATGTTGGAGATAATGATGAACAAAAACAATGTCGAAATGTAGTTCACAAATCGGTTTGCATTTTTGCCCATTATGCCTTCAACCATGGATCCCAGCATCTCCACGATGATCTCAATAGCATTCTGGAACATGCCCGGCGTGTCTGTTGCCTGGACTTTATTGATCTTGATCCTGGCGATAATGGCCATCACAAGAATAAAGACAGATACTAAAAGTATCGCAACATGCGTCGTGTTTATACTGAAATCATAATCGATCCCAGGTATCCTGAATGTGTACAAGCTCTTGATCATGAAGCTGCTGTCACATGCCACCAATGAAGTCACACTCATGCTTCCCACCTTCTCACCTTCCTTTTTTTAAGATTTTGGATAACATTTTATGCGTGAACGGCTGTAAATACGCCGACACCTTCATAGCAAACATTCCAATCAGGGCACTTAACAGATCTCCTATATGGAAAATATAAAGAACCGCAAACACCCCGAGCATCACTGCCAGCCGGATAAAATAACCCAGAACCAGCGTCTTGGAAGCAGCTGCCCGGCCATATACTACTCTGCGTATCCTGAAGCTCATATGAATAATCGCAAAGGCCGCATACAGGACTCCTGCAAAAAACCCTGCCGCGCACAGAGCCGGCTGTGGCACAAACAGCAATATAATGAGTTCACCCAGTACCAGATAAACCGCATCCAGAAGCATAATGTCCGGCAGAGTCTCATTCAATTCTTTTAACTTATCCGTCATTGCCCTGTACCTGCCTGATTGTTGTGCGTCCTCTCGTTCGCCCTGTCCACTTTCCGCTGTATCTGCTCCTCAAGTTCCCTCTTGCGCTTCTGCTCTTCCTGGCGTATGACATTCATAACCAGTACATATGCATTCCTCGCGCCTGCTGCCATTCCAAGAACCATAAGCGGCAATGTCATCCAAGTCCCAAACCGCTTATCAAGCCAGACGCCAAGCGCCAGGCACGCGAAAGTCGGCACCATCACGCATATGCTGACCTGGGAGATCAGAACAATGTTGCGGTAAGCTGTTCCCTTTGACCCCATTCACATTTCCTTTCATACAGTGATTAAAAATATCATAACATTTTATGGGAAAAAAGTCTATTTTTTTTTACTTTTCTGCAAAATCAGCAAAGGCAGCTGCATCCGCAGGCAAAAGCTGTTAGAAAAGCCGATAAATGCTTGAGTTTCCCTTTAGATGCTGGTATAATTCATAAAAAGCGTGTACACTCGGACTATTCTTGCGGGGAGGGGTTGAAATGACTGATTTATACCGTAAACGGCTTATTCCATCAGAATGCATACATCTGAAAGATGACCGTATCATACAGAACAAAAACGGCGCCATTATTACAAAATGGACTACACTGCATCCGAAAGCGGAGTTTTCCCACGGGATCTCCTATTACTGCATAAAAAACGGCTGGAAGATAAGCCAGTTCTACAAACCTGACAATAGTCTTGCTTACATTTATTGTGACATTATAGATACTGAATACGATGCCGATACAGACACATATATATTCACTGATCTTCTTGTTGATGTTATAATTGAAAATAACGGCATGGTGCGGGTTGTTGACCTCGATGAGCTGGCCGATGCCTGCTGCATGCAGGCTCTTTCCAGCGAGATGCTGTCAATCACCCTGCACCGCCTTAACAGCCTGCTAACTATAATTTATAACGGAGAATTCCGCCAATATATTGAGCAGATGGATTCATGCCTAAACTAAAATCTGATAAATCCGCTAAATCTGCTTTGCAAATAAGCTGCAGCCATAATCGTCACAGGAAAAAGCTGCATGCGCTGAAACATAATCTCCTGGCGGCGTTCTCACAATTCAACCTCCAGCTTCCTGCCTGTCGGCTGATACTGGTAATACCTCACGCCGGCGGCATTAAGCATTCTCTTTGATGCGATCACTGAGGCCGTTTTTTCATATTTATCACACTCGTAGACTATGGTTTTGATGCCGGCCTGAATGATTGCCTTTGCGCATTCATTGCACGGAAACAGCGTCACATACATCTTTGCATTATCCAGGCTTCCGCCCCTGTAATTCAAAATTGCGTTCAGTTCGCTGTGTGCCGTATAAATATATTTATTATCTAACGGCTCCCCATCTCTCGACCACGGAAATTCATCATCTGAACACCCGCGAGGCAGACCGTTATACCCCATTGACAAAATTTTATTGTCTTCACTTACAATGCATGCCCCCACCTGTGTGTTCGGATCCTTTGAGCGCATCGCTGAAAGCTTTGCCACTCCCATAAAGTATTCGTCCCAGGATATATAATCTTTTCTCTTATCGCTCATATCTAATCTCCATCCTGCGCAGCTTAACAGACGTGCTCAGTCGTACATGCCAATCCTCCTGACATGGCGCTCTTCACCTGAAAAATCTGTATCCAGAAAAATATCTGCAATGCAAAATGCCAGCTCGCTTCCAATAACCCTTGCTCCCAAACACAGTATATTGGCATCATTATGGCTCCTTGTTGCCCGTGCGCTAAAGCAGTCGCCGCACAATGCCGCGCGTATGCCCGGTATCTTATTGGCGGCAATGCTCATGCCAATGCCGGTGCCGCACACAAGTATACCCAGCCGGCATTGCCCTTTAAGAACCAGATCTGCCACTTTCCGGGCATATACCGGATAATCGCATGATTCTTCGGTATAGCACCCGACATCCTGCACCTCGATTCCTCTTGCCTGCAAATGCTCAATCAGCTGTTTTTTCAGTTCCACGCCGCCATGATCACAACCTATTGCTATCATCATTTTCTCCTTTCCGTGCTTCTAAATTATGTATAATGTTTTTTGCTGCAATATCTATCAGCTCATACAGCTGCTCAAAGCAGCGGTTGTATTCATCTATTCCTCTTCCGTACGGATCTTCTATATCAACATCAGTTCCAAGCGCAAATTCTCCCAGCGTGTAAACATTTATCGCCTTGTCATAAGTGTCATAAATCTTTTGCTTCATTGCCAGATTCATCACAAGCACCAATGTGTCATTGTTAAAATCATCATTTTCAATCTGTATGGCGCTGTTGCTTGGCATAATCATATCATGCGCCGCTGCAACTGCAACTGCTTTGGGATTATATGGCTCCGGGAACAGAACTACCATTCCCCTGGATTCAACCAGAATATCAATACCCTTTAAAAAATGCTGCATGATCGTTGCCGCCATGGGACTCCTGCAGGTATTCCCCATGCAGACAAATAATACCTTCCTGTATGTATTCATGCCTTCTCTCCTATCCCGGCATCTACTATAGTATGGCCTGCCGCTTTAATCAGCCTGTTCATTACAGCCTGTCCAACATTGTCTGTCGGAAAAGGTTCCGAATAGATATAGTCTACGCCGCAGCTGTCAAATTCGCGCAGGGCTGCAAACAGATTTTTCGCTGCCGCCGCTTCATCTGCACGCTTGCCAAGCGCCTTAACTACATCTGCCTTGTAACAGCCGCATGTCTCCTCGGCCGCAAGAACTCCAACCTTTGCGCCTGCTGCCATCTTTTCTTCCGCCATCTGGTTTATCCTGTCCACGACTGCCTGCTCCTGCCCCTGCACAATGACAAGCTCCGCTTCCGGCGCATAGTGCTTGTACTTCATGCCCGGCGCTCTTGGAACTGCAGCTGCACCCATCTCCTGCGTAACAGCCGGATCCACAGCGACCTCTCCCAGCACTTGCGACAATTGCTGTTGCGTGATAAAACCAGGCCTTAAAATCGCTGGCACCTGACCGCTCATATCCACAATAGTTGATTCCAAGCCAATTTCAACCGTATCGTCTGCTATGATCATGTCGATCCTGCCAGCCATATCGCTGATCACATGAGATGCCTTTGTCGGACTTGGTTTTCCGGAGAGATTGGCGCTCGGTGCAGCAATATAAATCCCTGATGTTCGTATCAGCCTTTCAGCTGCCTGATGTGACGGCATCCTGACAGCCACCGTATCCAATCCTCCCGTTGTTGTTTCCGGCACTGCTGCATTTTTCTTCAATATCATAGTCAGCGGACCTGGCCAGAAAGCTTCCGCCAGTTTAAGCGCCTGCCCGCTGACCTCGCTGGCCAGCCTGAATAAATCCTGCATATCTGCAATATGTACGATCAGCGGATTGTCGGACGGCCTTCCTTTCGCCTGATATATTTTAGAGGCTGCCTTTGCGTCAAGCGCATTAGCACCCAGTCCATATACCGTCTCTGTAGGAAATGCCACAAGGCCGCCATTTCTCAGCACTTCTGAAGCCTGCTCGTAAATCCTGTTATTTTCTGATTGATCCGATGTTATCCTTGCTATTACTGTTTCCATAATGTATTCCTATTCCAAAGCGCTCTGGCGTTTTTACAGATGCATGCAATTGCTGCAAATCCCCAGCGTAACTAATTCCGTTATGACGTAAAATATTTTATGATACCATTATATAACGCCTGTGCAACTTTTTGCTGGTATTCATCTGAATTAAGCAGTTCCGCCTCCTGCGGATTTGATAAAAAGCCGCATTCGGCAATCACTGTTGGCGCGCTGGTATGCAGCAGCATATAATATGTACTGTCTTCTTTTTCCACTCTCTTATTGTCCGGATCCAGATATTGCTTAAAAGCTGCCTGCAATATCTGTGCAAGCTTCTTCCCCTGCGCAGAATGCTTATAATAAAATACCTGGGCTCCGCTCACCGATGCGCTCTGATAACTGTTCTGATGAATGCTCACTACAATATCAGGCTTGCACTTATCAATAATCTCACATCTTTTCTTCATATCAGCAGCTTTTTTATTGCTGTCGCTCTCCTGATACAAGCCTGCATCGTCTGTCCTGGTCATTACAACACGGATACCGGCCTGTTCAAGCAGCGTTTTCAGCTTATTCGCGATTGACAGGTTGATATCCTTTTCAAGTATGCCGCTTGCGCTTTCCTTTCCAGGATCAATACCGCCATGCCCGCTGTCAAGAACTACTGTTTTTTTGGTAAGATCAATATCAACGCTGCCATCTCCGCTATTTTGCCCAGTCAGCGCTCCCGCACTGGCGCTCCTGGCTTCCGGCAAAAATACATAAACTGTCGTATAAACTGCTGCCAGCAGTATGACAGACATGACCATTCCCAGCCATTTATGATCCATAAACGCCCCATCCTGCAATATGCTATCCATATATTGTATGCGCGCGGCTGCCGCTTTATGCAGTTCTGCACAGGCCGCAACATCTCCGGATGCTTATCAGGGCATAAACCGTCATTCTACTGCATACTGGCTGATGACTGACCACACAGCCTCCCGTTCCAATCCAAGCTTCCAAGCTGATATGCCTGCGAGCTGGTATTTATCAGCTACTTTCAGTTTTTCCTCGATCGACTTCTCCTCCTCGCACCAAATCCTGACTGTCGCCCCGTTTTTCTCGTATGACCCGAAGTACTGTCCTACTGTTTCATCCCAAATTGCAACCGCCCCGTTAGCATTCAGATCGGATATGGCTGCCTGCATTCCAACCGCCCTGCTGGCCGTTCCGGAAGCATCCTCCGTCCAAATCCTTGTAAAGAACGGCACGGCACTGATAACCTGCCTGTTTGGAACCATCTGCACAATATCTGAAACGCCCTCCTCCACAAACGGAAGCGAAGCAACAGAACCGGCTTCTGAACCGGCATAGTGCTCATCATACCCCATAAAAATAATATAATCCGCAAATACCGACTGTTCTTTAAGATTATAAAAGCTGTTGAAAGCCGCCGGCTTATAATTGTCCGTTGACAGCACAAGCCCGTTTTCCTGGCATGCGATAGACAGTTCGCGGATAAACTGTAAATAATCGCTGGCATATTCCGCTTTCACGTTCTCACAGTCAATATTTATCCCATCATATCCATACTGCTGCGCCTCAGCCATCAGCGCCGCTATCATGTTCCC
>CANRBP010000028.1 GCA_947628875.1 uncultured Lachnospira sp. | reverse complement strand
CTATGACGCCGTCGTGTATTATCAGAAGGAATTAAATGAAATCACGGCGCAGGAGTGGCTGGACGTAGTCAGAATGCACGCGGAGGACGGCGTGGATTTTATGACCATACACTGCGGCATTAATAAAGCGACTGCAAAACGCTTCAAGGAAGCAAAAAGGCTGACAAATATCGTATCGCGCGGAGGTTCTATCATTTTTGCCTGGATGGAGATGACAGGAAAGGAAAATCCGTTCTATGAGCATTATGACAGGATACTGGAAATATGCAGGGAGTATGATGTGACTATAAGCCTGGGCGATGCCTGCAGGCCTGGCTGCATTGCCGATGCATCGGATATATCGCAGATCGAGGAGCTGGTGACGCTTGGAGAACTGACCAGGCGCGCCTGGGAGAAAGATGTGCAGGTGATGGTTGAAGGACCGGGGCACATGCCGCTGAACCAGATACAGGCCAATATGCAGATACAGAAAACGATCTGCAAGGGTGCGCCGTTCTATGTGCTGGGACCGCTGGTGACGGATATTGCGCCGGGGTATGACCATATTACGGCGGCAATCGGCGGAGCTATTGCGGCGACTTATGGGGCATCGTTTTTGTGCTATGTAACTCCGGCGGAGCATTTGCGGCTGCCTGATCTTGATGATGTCAAGGAGGGCATTATTGCCTCCAAGATAGCAGCGCACGCGGCTGATATTGCAAAAGGAATCCCGCAGGCTGCCGACTGGGATTACCAGATGAGTACTGCGAGGAAGAAACTTGACTGGGAGGAAATGTTTAAGCTGGCTATTGATCCGGATAAAGCAAGGCGCTACAGGGAATCTGCAAAGCCTGAAAAGGAAGATACCTGTTCTATGTGCGGAAATTTCTGCGCGGTGAAGAATATGAACAGGATATTGGACGGCGAGATCGTAAGCATTTTTGATGAATGACAGCCGCCGGGACGGATAACATGGTATTACAGCAGCATATAAAAAAGACTGCATCTTCAGCGGAATCTATCCGCCGGGGATGCGGTCTTTTTTAAATTATCTTGATGCAATATTGAACCGGTCTTGACGGCTGTGCATATTTTTAAACATCTGCCTGTAATCAGGCAGGTAGATCAGCATGTACAAAATGCCTATCAGTACGAAAGCGCCGCAGACGTCCAAAATGGAGTGCTGTTTTAAAAACAGTGTTGACAGGCAGATAGAAACGCACAGGACAAGCGATATCAGGCGGGTCAGCTTATGGTTTTTCAGTGCATGGCACTTGTGCAGCGCAATGTGCACGGCAATGGAATTGTACACATGTATGCTTGGAAAAACATTTGTCGGCGTATCAGTAGCATACAGTCCTTTTATAAGGCGTCCGAAAAGGTTGTCCGAAACATGCTCCGGGCGGAGCGTTAAGCCGTTTGGATATATCATGCAGATAAACATCGCTGAGCTCATGCCGATTATCAGCGAGAGCGCAAACTGCAGAAATTCGCGGCTGTCAGCCTTTAATACCATAAAAACACATGCGGCTACTACATAGAAAAACCATAGCAGGTATGGTATTATAAACCATTCAATGAAAGGAATGGCATCGTCAAGCGCTGTGTTTACAATGTGTATGCCGGGTGAATCCAGCGTTATAAAATGCTCCAGCGTAAAAAACCAAGGCAGATAAACCAGCACATACAGGCCGAAAAGCGGCCGCCACCATATCTTGCGCAGTTCCATATTTTACCTCCTATGATTGCGATTAAAGTAGACATACATTTTTAGTATATCATAATAAATAAGTTTTAACAATAAAAAATTACCTGAGTTTAATTTCAGAAAATTTTATCTGAGTTTCCGCATTTTGTATTTTAAATGTGTCAAACACGCACATCACAGAATGTGATGTGGTGATTGTGCACAAAATGGCATCTGGAAAACTGGTTTTCCGAATGCCATTTTTGTGCACAATGGCAATGCTGCCGCAGCAGCATGCCTTTTTGACACATTTAAAATACAAAATGCGGAAACTCAAGTGATTTTAATCTTGCGCTTTTATATCAGGTATAATATAATAAAACCAAATACGCAATTCTGCAATAACGGCAGAATGCAGGAGTTTCAGGAACCCGGACATTCCGGGGAGGAGGAAGCAAATGCTGCAGTTAAGCCATTTGAAAAAGACTTACAATAAAACAGAAGTATTATCTGATATTGATTATATATTTGAACCGGGCAGGCTGTATCCGCTGCTTGGAGGAATTGGATCAGGAAGGACAACGCTGTTTGAATGCATCTGCGAGGATCTGTCGGTTGACAGCGGCGAGATAAAGACGCTTGCCAAAAGGGATATATGTCTTGCGGCAAGGCAGAGCCTCCTGCCCATGTATCTGACCGGCTATGAATTTGTGCAGTATTTGTGCGACCTGCAGAAAGATAAGAAAGAGCCTGCGGCATACCTGGAATGGGTAGGCTTGTCTGAGGAAATGCAAAATACTTTGATCTGCGAGTACAGCTTTGAGAATAAAAAACGCCTGCAGCTGGCAGCGTTCCTGATACAGCGGCCATATGTCATGATGTTTGATGAACCGCTTGATTACTGTTCTGATGAATATATTGACTGCTTTCTCCAGGTGCTTGACACTGTTAAAGATGAACATATAATTTTGATCTCGACCGGACTTTTGGATATCGCAAGGCGTATCGGCAAAGAGCTGGTCGTGCTCAACAACGGGGAACTGAACACGGTTACTGACGAGATGCTTGATATTCCAGAGATCAGGCAGGCAATTTTGGATATATTGGGAGAGTCAGAGGAATGATAATTTTAAAAAAAATGTTTGCGGAGAAAATCCTGCGCTTCCATGAAGGTGCGAACCGGCTGCTGCGCCTGATGATGCGCATGCCTTTTGCAGGGAATCATATTACAGAGCAGATTTTTGCGCGGCGCCATTCGCGCCTGAGGCTGGCCGCCGGCGCGGCAGCGCAGATCGGAACTGTATTTGCGGAATTTGTCAGGAAGCTTGCATATGTATTTGTATTTATGTATCTGCCTTACCTGATGATGTCTGCATTTTGCCCGCTCATCGCATCAAACAGGGAAGTTGTTATGATTTATTTGTTTTTTATGCTGTCCACTATATGCGGCAGTATTGCAAACAACATACTGCTGGCGGTTGGGGACCGCGATTATATGATGGTACGGGTCATGCTGATAAGCCCTTACATGAATTTTTTGGGAAAGCTTGTCTACAAGCTTGTAACGGATTTTATTTATTTTACAATAATACTGTGCATCTTTGGCGTTCCGTTTGCAGACAGCCTGCTTCTGAGCTTTGTGACGGCATGCATGCGGCCAATAGGGGAGATGCTGGTGATCATAAGTTATGAAAATATACCGTCTCTGTATAACAGCCGGAATACATACTACGGATGGGTGATGGCGATCTCCGTTCTGCTTGCATACGGGCTGCCGATGATAACAAGGCAGGTTCATCAGGACTGGCGGATAGTGGTTCATCCGGTATTTGCAGTGATTATGCTGCTGGCCGGCGCAGGCGCGATGTATTTTCTGTGGTGGTACAAATATTACAGGAAGCTGATGAGGGAAGCGATACATATTAAGCGCGAGGAATAAGCTTGGAAAATAGTGCGGGGTTTTAAGATGGCTGGCATAAACAGGGCAATCAAAAAAATATTAGCGGAGGCGTGCCTGGCTGCTGCGGCATGCCTGGTGCTGTTTGCAATCTGGTACTCAGACTACAGGAGAGGCAAGGCAAATGAAATTGTTCTGAAATCAAGGTACACGTTTACTATCCATATTGATTCGCAGGGGAATGTGCTGCATGATGAAAACAGTGATGAAAAAAGCCACACGCTTGCGGAAGATTTTGGAAGCCTTGAAATAAACGAGATCGGTGACATTTGGGCAAAAGAATTTACAAGCCAGTTTACAGACAGGTATCTCTCGCGCTCTAAAGCTTTGAGGAACGTCATTATTTATGACACGCAGATACTTGATGAAAAAAAGAATATCGTGCTGGTCAGCTTTTCGGCAAACCTCAAAGATACGACATCGGAATATTTTTCTTCATGGAATGGCATTTTGGACGACGGTCGCCTGTACTGCGAGTGGGTCGTGCAGTTTGACATTGACGACCATTATGACGGAACGGCGACAATTTATGTAAATACTATTGTTACGCCGGAAGATTATGGCATTGCGCAGTACAACGCCAGCCTGGAAAATGAAGCCGGAGCGCAGGCGCCGACTGAAGGCGCGCAGAATACGCTGGCAGGCTATGAGATACGTGAAAATACGCTGTATGTGACATTTGATGGAGGAGGACACTACCAGGCAGTACCTGTAGACTGCGACAACCTTATGTTTGAAGAAGGGTCGGAATCAAAGCTGGCGGCCGGGAGCTACATGATCAGCACGACAAAGACGGCATTTCTGTATGGCGGCAAGACGAGCGGAGGAAAAAGAGTTCCTGCAACGCTTATCTATTCAAATGACAGCGGCGAAAACTGGATCACCTGTGAGATAAGCCAGATATATGATGTTTCTTATTATTATGTTGAATTTTTCGGCGAGCGTGCAGGCGTAATTGTTATCGGCTATGCCCAGCGCGAGCAGAGGGAGTCATCGCGCATTTATATGACAAATGACGGAGGGGAAAACTGGGAAGCTGCAGGCACAGGACCGGCTAACAATGTTATAAAGGGCGTCAAGTATATTAATGAAAATATTGGCTTTTTCTGCTATGATTATGCAGACGGCATGGACAGCAACCTGTATATCACAAGAGATGCAGGAAAGACATTTGCAAAGGTCGTATTCGAGGAGCAGGAGCTTGACAGCACGGCAGCCAATTCGCAGACCGCTGCATCATCTGAAAACGCCACGCAGGATCCGGCGGCGCAGGTCGAGGGAAATGGCATCGGCAGCACAACAAAACTTAAATGGTCAGATGTCTATAAGGAAGCTCTGGTACCTGTGTGCGATGAGGAAGGCGTGCTGACAGTATACCTCACGCAGGGGGAGGACGGCGTATATAACAGCGGCAAGACGGCGGCTATGTACAAATCTTTTGACAACGGCAGCACATGGCGCTATATCGGGCAGTTTGAGATCGATCTGGGACTCCGGGATGAGTAGCGCCATTACGGGAAGTTTTGAACTTTGGAAGTAAACTTTCAGCCGCTACTTGAAATAATGGCTGTATTATGATAAAATTTATAAAATTCGAGAAAAAAGGCAATTTTTTGTCTTTTTTTTTTGCGCGGGACTGCTTTACCTGCCGGACGGCGCCGGGGCGGCCTGCGGTAAAGCGCAGATTTGTGATACGAAAGGAAACAAGGTGGCATTCATGAAAGCTTTTTTAATTCTTGAAGATGGAACAGTATTTAGCGGAACGGGTATCGGCTCTTCCCGCGAGGTCATCAGCGAGATCGTGTTTAACACGTCTATGACGGGGTATCTTGAAGTGCTGACAGATCCATCTTATGCAGGGCAGGCGGTCGTCATGACTTATCCCCTGATCGGCAATTACGGCGTGTGCTATAAAGATATGGAATCTTTGAGAGCCTGGACTGATGGGTTTATTGTGCGGGAGCTTTCGCGCATGCCAAGTAATTTCCGCTGTGAAGATCCGATTCAGAAATTTCTTTTGGATAATGACATACCTGGCATCAGCGGGATCGATACGCGCGCGCTGACCAAGATCCTCCGCGAAAAAGGTACGATGAACGGAATGATAACAATGAACGAAGCATATGATCTGGCGGAAGTGCTGCCTCGTATCAGGGAATATAAGGTCAAGGACGTAGTTGCAAAAGTTACGTGCAGGGAAAAAAAGGTGCTTGCAGGAAATGGGCCAAAGGTGGCTCTTATGGACTTCGGCGCAAAGAACAACATTGCCCGTTCGCTGAACCAGAGAGGCTGTGAAGTAACTGTATATCCTGCGGAGACGGCAGCGGAGGAAGTCCTTGCAGCTGATCCGGACGGCATCATGCTGTCCAACGGGCCGGGTGATCCTAAGGACTGCGGCAGCATTATTGCCGAAGTTAAAAAGCTGTATGACAGCAATGTGCCGATATTTGCAATATGCCTTGGCCATCAGCTGATGGCGCTGGCGACAGGAGCGGACACGCACAGGCTGAAATATGGGCACAGGGGCGCAAACCATCCGGTCAAAGACCTGGCCACAGGCAGGGTGTATATTTCATCTCAGAACCACGGCTATGTCGTGGACGAGGCAACGCTTGATCCGGCGGTTGCAGTTCCGGCGTTTGAGAATGTCAATGACAAAACTAATGAGGGGTTATCTTATACCGGTAAAAATATTTTTACGGTGCAGTTCCACCCGGAAGCATGCGCGGGACCGCAGGATACTGCATACCTGTTTGACCGTTTTATGGATATGATGAAGAAGGAGGACTAAGGAAATGCCAAAAAACCCAGAGATCAAAAAAGTATTAGTTATAGGTTCCGGGCCGATAGTGATCGGACAGGCAGCAGAGTTTGACTATGCGGGGACACAGGCATGCCGTTCTCTGAAAGAAGAAGGGATCGAGGTTGTTTTGGTTAACTCCAACCCTGCCACGATCATGACCGACAAGGATATTGCTGATGAGGTTTATATCGAGCCGCTGACAGTAAAAGCGCTTGAACAGATAATTATCAAAGAGAAACCTGACAGCATACTGCCAACGCTGGGAGGGCAGGCAGGGCTGAATCTTGCGATGGAGATAGCGGAGACGGAGTTTCTGGAAAAACATAATGTAAAGCTGATAGGTACGACAGCGCTCACGATCAAAAAAGCAGAGGATCGCCTGATGTTTAAGGAAACAATGGAGAAGATCGGCGAGCCTTGTGCTGCATCGCTTGTTGTAAATAATGTTGAAGATGGGGAGGCATTTGCCGGCAAAATCGGCTATCCGGTCGTGCTGCGTCCTGCATACACGCTTGGCGGCAGCGGCGGCGGCATTGCTCACAATGCGGCGGAGCTGAGGGAGATACTTGAGAACGGACTGAGGCTTTCGCGTGTAGGCGAGGTGCTGGTTGAGCGCTGCATAGCTGGCTGGAAGGAAATTGAATATGAGGTGATGCGCGACAGCGCAGGAAATTGCATTACTGTGTGCAACATGGAAAATATCGACCCAGTTGGCGTGCACACCGGCGACAGCATTGTCGTGGCGCCGTCACAGACATTGTCCGATAAAGAATATCAGATGCTTAGGACGTCTGCGCTCAATATTATTGATGAGCTTGGTATAACAGGCGGCTGCAATGTCCAGTATGCGCTTAACCCGGACAGCTTTGAGTACTGCGTGATCGAGGTAAATCCGCGCGTGAGCCGTTCCTCGGCGCTGGCATCAAAGGCGACAGGATATCCGATCGCTAAAGTTGCAGCTAAGATAGCGCTTGGTTATACGCTTGATGAAATTAAAAATGCGATTACAGGCAAGACATATGCAAGCTTTGAGCCGGCTTTGGATTATTGCGTTGTAAAGATACCAAGGCTGCCGTTTGATAAATTTATATCGGCCAAAAGGACGCTGACAACGCAGATGAAGGCGACCGGCGAGGTCATGAGCATTTCGGATAATTTTGAGGGCGGCCTGATGAAGGCCATACGTTCGCTGGAACAGCATGTGGACAGCCTGATGTCATATAATTTTAAGGATCTGACTGATGATGAGCTGATTGATGAGCTTGCAATCGTAGATGACAGGAGGATATGGAAGCTCGCAGAAGCGCTGCGCAGGCATATAAAGCCTCAGAAGCTGCATGATATTACAAAAATCGATTTGTGGTTCATCGACAAGCTGCAGATAATTGTTGATATGGAAAACATGCTTAAAACACGTCCGCTGACGGAGCAGCTTCTGCGCCAGGCCAAAAGGATCGAGTTCCCGGACAGCGTGATCGGGCAGCTTTCAGGAAAGACGGAGCAGGAGGTAAAGGCGCTGAGGGATCAGTATGGCATACATGCCGCCTTTAAGATGGTTGATACATGCGCTGCTGAGTTTGAGGCGGCAACGCCGTACTATTATTCTGTATATGGCAGTGAAAATGAGGCGGCCGAGACAGGAGACAGGAAAAAAGTGCTGGTGCTCGGGTCAGGGCCTATACGTATAGGACAGGGTATTGAGTTTGATTTCTGTTCCGTACACTGCACATGGTCATTCAAAGAGCAGGGGTATGAAACCGTTATCATTAACAACAACCCGGAGACGGTATCTACAGATTTCGATATTGCAGATAAGCTGTATTTTGAACCGCTGACGGCTGAAGACGTGGAAAGCATTGTATCATTTGAAAAGCCGGATGGCGCGGTTGTGCAGTTTGGAGGACAGACGGCAATCAAGCTGACAGAGGCGCTTATGAAAATGGGCGTGCCTATTCTGGGGACAAGCGCAAGAGATGTTGACCGCGCCGAGGACAGGGAGCAGTTTGACCTGATACTGGAAAAATGCAATATCCCAAGGGCAAAGGGCAGGACAGTCTTTACGGTTGAGGAAGCTCTTGAAGCCGCCAATGAACTGGGTTATCCGGTTCTGGTAAGGCCGTCCTATGTGCTTGGAGGCCAGGGCATGCAGATAGCCGTGTCCGATGAGGATATTGTTGAATTTATGAATATCATAAACAGGATCAAGCAGGATCACCCTATCCTCGTGGATAAATACCTGATGGGCAAAGAGATTGAAGTGGATGCCGTATGTGACGGCGAGAATATTCTGATACCGGGCATCATGGAGCATATAGAGCGCGCCGGCATTCATTCCGGAGACAGCATTTCCGTGTACCCTGCAAAATCGCTTACGCCAAGGATAACAGACATGCTGGTTGACTATACGGCCAAGCTTGCGAAGTCCCTGCATGTGATAGGACTGATTAATATCCAGTTTATTGTATATAATGACCAGGTGTATGTTATTGAGGTGAACCCGAGGTCAAGCCGGACAGTGCCTTATATCAGCAAGGTTACAGGCATACCGATTGTAAAGCTGGCTACAAAGGTGATTACAGGCAGCAAGATAACGGATCTTGGATACCAGCCGGGCCTGCAGAAAAATTCAGAATATTATGCGATAAAAATGCCTGTATTTTCTTTTGAAAAAATCCGCGGCGCGGATATAAGCCTTGGGCCGGAGATGAAATCGACCGGAGAGTGCCTCGGCATTTCCAGGGATTTTGATGAAGCGCTTTACAAGGCGTTCCAGGGCGCAGGCATTAACCTGCCGAAGCACAAGCAAATCATAATGACGCTGTGCGATGCGGATAAAGAAGATGGCGTTGATATCGCACGGCGTTTTGAAGCGCTTGGCTATAAAATATTTGCATCGCGCGGAACTGCAAAGGTCTTAAAGGAGCATGGCGTGCATGCGCATAAGGTAAATAAGATAGGGCAGGAAGCGCCTACGCTGCTTGATCTTATTCTGGAGCATAAAATCGATCTGGTCATAGATACTCCGGAAAACGGAATCGAGAGGGCAAGGGACGGTTTCCTGATACGCCGTTACGCGATTGAGACAGGCGTACACTGCCTGACAAGCCTTGATACTGCTCATGCGCTGATATCAAGCCTTGAGCATGCGTTTAACAATAAGGAACTGACCATTGTGGATATTGCTGATATTTAAATTGAGAAACGGAGAGTTTTATGGATGTTAGAAGAGCACAGGATCTGCTGAAACATATTACGCAGGATAAAGATTATGGAATAGAAACAATTAAAAAAATACCGCTGGCTGACGCTGTATTTGTTGTCAACAAGATGCTTCCGGACTGTATTCAGAAGGCGCAGGATGACGGCAATGAAAATGATGCAGGCTACTTTAGCACGGTTATGCGCCAGTACCGCCCGATTATACTGGATAAATTGAGGAATATTGAGCGCGTATGGATAGCGTATAGCGCACTGACAGGATACCCATATATCCTGGACGGCGATCTGGTGGCTATTTACGACTATTCCCAGCATGTGCGCGTTGAGCAGACTCTTAATAATGCCGGATACCGCGTTGCATTCGGCAGTGAGGACAGTGCCGCTTTCCGGGACGAGGTCGCGCATATGTACAGGAACGGATACAAAAATATCCGCTTTATGTGCGAGAAAATGGAGCCTTTTGTGGTATCGCGCGAAGAATTGTTTGGTTATGACACATTTTTTAATGAAGATTATGTTACAAATCCTGGACTGCAGTCGGCCGCTATCAGTTATTTTCAGGAAGCCAGGAAGCGCATGCCGAAAGCCGGCAGGGAAATTATACTGCAAAGCCGCGAAAAAGAGATGCACAGGGCAATGGCGAATGCGGAGTACATGGTTCCGTGCATCAAGGAGGAAAATGAGGATACCGTGGAGATATCGCATCCTTTCCTTGACCTGACGGAACGCATCAGGGGTGCGGCAGATAACGGCGGGGCCGCAGGCGGTGAAAAAGATAAGATTATTGCGGTGCCGGTTTTCACTGACGGCCACGAGATGGAGAAATGTTATGCAGGACAGCATGAAAATATGCTTTACCGTTTTGACGAGCTGATTGACCTGATTGACAAGCTGGAGGCTTCCGGCATTATCATAAACTGCCTGGGAATCAGTTATTACGTTGATAAAAAACAGATGAAACGCATAGCAAGGCTTGCATAAAAAATAAGCCGGAAAAGGACAGCCTCAATAATAATAAATAATGCAGGCATGGCTTTTCCGGCTGATTTTATATATAATCATAAAATACGCAGCATAAGGATTATAAGAAATCGCTGCGCATAGGGTTAAACACATCTACAAGGATGCCGTCCTCAAGCGCGGTGACGCCGTGCTCCGCGTTGGAAGGCATATAAACGCTGTCGCCCTGTTTGACAATTTTTGTTTCCCCGTCAATCGTAAATTCAAAGCTTCCCTTTGCAATATAGGTAATCTGCAGGTGCGGATGCCTGTGAAAATTTCCTTTTGCGCCTTTTTCAAATGTAATCTCACACATCATAAGTTCATCTGAGTAGCACAAAATCTTGCGTGATACGCCTGGTTCGCATGGGGTGGCCGTAACTTCATTATTATACCGAAACATATTTTACCTCATTTCTGCGCTGTCCTTTGGGACTGACGCTTTTTCTGCTCTGGTTATTTCCTGATCGTATCTACTATATAACAGAATAAGAAGATTGACAAGCAGAAGTATTTTATATATACTAATCTCCATTCCGGAGCGTTTTCGCGACGGGGCAACGCGGATCTCAAATTCGCGTCTGCCATCAGAAGAATTTGTGACGCTAAAAACAGAAAGTTTATGTGGGAGTATAGAATGTATTTAATCTGGTTAGTGTTAGCTGCGCTGTGCCTGGCGTATTATCTGCTGTGTGCATTTTATGCCGGCTTTGGCTCATCTTTTATTTTTATATGGCTGGCGGCAGCCGTTGGTTTTGGCGCGCTGTTTAGCGCGCGGCTTCTGGCAGTGCGCGGCGTGCTGCATTTTCCAAAGCTGCTGGTACGCGTCCTTGCTGGTGCAGCTGTGCTTGGCATCGCTGTGTTTGTCATGCTTGAGAGCATGATCGTCATAAATATGGTGCAGAAGCCGAAGGAAGAATGTTCCGTCATTATTGTGCTTGGCTGCCAGATACGCGGTGAAAAAATCACGAAGTCCCTGCGGAAACGGCTGGATACGGCATACAGCTATGCGGCCAGCCGTCCGGACACGATGATTATCGTATCCGGCGGCAAAGGTTACGGGGAGAATATTTCAGAGGCGCAGGCAATGTATGATTACCTGTGCGAAAAGGGTATTGAGCCAGAACGGATATATATGGAAGACCGTTCCGTGAACACGGCGCAAAACCTCCGGTTCAGCCTTGCCTATATAGACAAAAAAGATGAAGCGGTGGGCATTGTGACAAGCAATTTCCATATTTTCAGAGCAAAGATGATAGCCAGGGCGAACGGCTTGTCTAATGTATACGGAATTGCAAGTCCAAGCGATGAGATTTTATTTGTAAATTATATGGTGCGCGAGGCTATCGGAATCTTGAAGGATTTTGCGGTCGGAAACTTGTTTTAGCTTCCTGCGTTAGAACTCCGCAGATTCAGATATACTGCCTTCTTCTGCCGCCATTCCGTAAAATTCGCGGACGCGTGCAGCTGTTTTGGCGCCTTTGCTGTAACCGTCATCATACAGTGCGAGTATTTTCTGCTGGTTGCGTTCAAGACGTGAAAAACCGGCGGTTGATTCAGGCCGTATTACAAGTACTTTTCCTTTTTTTTCGTATTTTTCAAGAAGCCTCAGGCAGCGGTTGTAGCGGCCTGCACGTTTAACAAGGTCTTTTGCGATTTCAGGATATTTAAGGTAAGCGCGCGCGAGGGTTTTTACCGAAGAGGTTGTCTGCTTGCGGTATCCGGCTTCACGCGTAAGCACAACGACAACGCGGTCACAGCCGTCCTGAAACGCACGGAGGAAAGGAATTGAATCGCTGAGGCCGCCGTCCATATACGGTATTCCGTTGATGTCAATTTGCGGAAACAGCATAGGCAGCGCGCATGTTGCCTGCAATAAGCGGTTTGTATGGTCGCTTGTCGTATAGCGCATATATTCCGGTTTTCCTGTGAGCACATTTGTCACAACAGCGTAAAATTCGCCATGGTAGGCATCAAAAGCGTCATAATCAAACGGAAGAAGTTCATTTGGGATAGTATCGTAAGTAAATTTTAAGCTGTAATAGCATTTATTGCGCCGGTCGATCAGGTTGTGGATCCCCATATAGCGCTTGTCGTGTACATAGTCCATTATGATTTTCAGGTTGCGCCCTTTTTGCCGGGAAGCATAAGAGACGCCATAGGCGGCGCCTGCCGACACGCCTATCATGTAATCTGGCATAATATCATTTTCAAGGAAGGCATCCATTACGCCGCAGGAAAAAATTGTCCTGAACGCGCCGCCTTCAAATACAATTCCGGTTTTCATTGTAATTCACTCCCTATTATTATGTATGATAGATTTACCGGTATTATTTTCCAACTATTTCAGGCTGGTGTCAAGTGCCTTGAGTTTCCGCATTCTGTATTTTATCTGTGCAGAAAGGCATTACGGTATCTGAGGCGCTGAACGGGACTTATAAGAGCGTATGTGAAAAGGAAGGAAGAACAAGAATCATATGGGATTATAAAGGCGGATTGAAATTTGCGGTCAGCGGCAAGGTTAAGATGGCCGATTGGACGGTAGTGACAGTGATACCGCTGACAGGAATTTTGACGGTAATCGTTGTTACCATTCTTCTGACGGCGCTGTTTGGCTTTGGCTTGGGATGGCTTCTGAAATGGCAGCTCACAAGCGGGATTAATCCTATGTTTGAACCGTTAGAGACGCTTGCGTCAAACGTGAGCAAGATATCTGACGGAGAGCTGGATTACAGTTTTCCGGTTGACGAGGGTTCCGAGGAAGTGCACGACCTGTCTGTCGCATTGAATAAGACGATAAAAGAAATGAAGCGCTATATCTCAGAGATTACAGATACGGTGACTGCAATCTCTGAAAAAAAGCTGGATTTTGCAGTTGAGGGAGATTATGCAGGGGATTACGAAAAGATTAAGACGGCGCTTTGTGATATTCTCAAAGTATTAAATGAAAGCTTTACGGAGATAAATGAGCAGGCGGCGGCGCTGCTGGATCATTCGGATCACCTTTCTGCAACGAGCGAAAGCTCAGCGGAGGCGGCTACGCTGCAGAATGCCGCGGTGCAGAGAGCTTTTGATGAAATGAAAAAAGTTTCGGGGAATATGGAGAAGATCGCCGAAGCGGCGGATACGATCAGGGACAATGCTGATATTGCAAACAAACGCCTGGCGCTTGGAAACAGTGAGATGGGCGAGCTTGAAAAAGCTATGAGCGATATCGTGCTATGCTATGGCGAGATAGCGGAGTTTGTGACCGAGATAGATGGAATTGCCAGCCAGACAAACCTTCTTTCTCTCAATGCTTCGATTGAGGCGGCAAGAGCAGGGGAAAGCGGAAGAGGTTTTGCCGTGGTAGCTGATGCGATCTCCGAGCTGTCATCGAGAAGCTCAGAGTCCAGCGCAAGGATCAGCGATGTAATCAAACGCTCTTTGGAATCGGTGGAACGCGGAAAAGAACTTGTGGGGCGTACCAATCAGACGCTTTCTGACAGTGCGCAGTATTCAGCCGGAAATACCAAAATGGTCGATGAGATAGTAGATTCCATAGAGACGCAGAAACTTTCGATGGATGAACTTACGGCTAATATCAGGGAAATCAGCGAGATGGTTGAGAATAATGCCGCAAGCGCACAGGAAAACACTGCGATCTCATCAAACCTGAGGGAGTGCGCGCAGGATTTGATGGATATGATAGCGCAGTTTCAGCTTAATTGACAAACCCGGTTTCTTCGGGGGATTGATAAAGAGAAAAAAATATTGTACAATACCAATAGCGTGACTTCTGTAAAACACAAATGCAGCGGCAGTCCGTTCCGGAAATTGTTGCAATAAATACCGAAGAAACTGGTGATAAAATGAATAAAAAAAGAAATAGCTACATAAGCGGATACAGGGGAAAATATAGAGATAGATGCAAGAACGTGAAAATGCTCTGTCTTGGCATGGCTTTCCTCGCTCTTGCCCTCGGCGGCTGTTCGTCACAGAATACAGAGACGTCAGACAAAGAGAGGACGGTCGTTACAATGCTGTATACAAGCGAATTGCCAAATCTGGAAAAACTTGTGGAAACAGAATACCCTGATATTGATCTTCAGATTGAAAGAAATACGCTTGGCACGATCGATGGCGAAGTGGAGCGGCGGCTCCGCAACGGCCATGGCAGCGATCTTGTAGCATCCACTATTGCGACAGGCGATATGGTTAACTACCTTGCGGATCTGAGCGCGGACGAATATATCTCGGCGTATCAGTCCGGCATCATGCGAAAGACAGCCGTGGACGGAAAGAATCTTTTCATTCCGCTTCCGGCGCAGTATTACGGATATATTTACAATGTCACGCTTGCCAATGAGAACGGCCTGAGCGTTCCTGAGACAAAGGATGAGCTTATAGATGTGCTCTCACAGGCAAAAGAAAAAGGTGTCGGTACAGATGAAAACGGCATCGTTTTTGGCGCGGACGGAACGGCGGCCAATACAGCCGCATTTGCTATTGCCACAAAGATTCCGGATTTTTTCGGGACTTCCGAGGGCGTGAAGTGGCTTGACAGCATGATAAACGGGGAAGCCGCATTTTCCGGTTCTCTTGAGAGCTGCCTGGATCTGCCGTTGGAGCTGATAGAGCAGGGATATATGGATGCGATTCCGTTCACGGCCACATCCAATGCTAAGCCAATCTGTGAGAAAATGAGCAGCGGCGAGATGTTCATGGCATTTGATAATGTGACGATGCTCGACAGGATCCGAAAGAACAGCAGCTATGAATTTGATATGCTGCCAATGTTAAGCAGCGAGGGCAACCCGGCATGGACTGTCTCTGCCCCGACTGCGTATATTGGCATCAACAAGGCGCTGACCGAAGAAGGAAAGGAAGCATCTCTGGACGCATGCCGCAAGATCCTTGT
>CANRBP010000027.1 GCA_947628875.1 uncultured Lachnospira sp. | reverse complement strand
CCTGCTTGTTGAACGCCTGCTCTTTTTCTCCCTGCTGCCCTCAGCAATCCAGCAATCTGACAGCAGATCATAACATGCGCCGGTATACGGTGCATCAGCATCAAATCCGTACTCGGAATTTAAGCACTGCGCAAATTCATCACATACCGAATCTTCCCCATGAACCACAAAAACTTTTTGCGGCTTTCTCTGGAATGCCTGTATCCATGCCAATAACCCTTCTTTGTCCGCATGGCCGCTGGTTCCTGGAAGCTGCGCGATTTCAGCGCTGATCTGTATCGGCTCGCCAAATAATCTGATTTCCTTTGCCCCGTCCAGAATGGCGCGTCCGGTTGTTCCAGGCGCCTGATAGCCGACAAACAGGATCGTACACTCTTTACGCCACAGATTGTGCTTGAGGTGGTGCCTTATCCTCCCGGCCTCGCACATTCCTGAGGCAGACAGGATTACTTTCGGCTCCTGGTCAAAGTTTATCTGCTTGGACGCATCGCCTGTCTGGGCAAATTTCAAGCCTTCAAAGGTCAACGGGTTAATTCCCTTTTGAACCAGCTCCATAGCTTCTTCGTCAAAGCATTCATAAATATTTTTTCTGAATATATTTGTGGACTCAATGGCCAGAGGACTGTCCAGATAGACGTTAAACGGACGGCTGACCAGCTTCTGTTCCTTCACCTTGCGGATAAAATAAAGAAGCTCCTGTGTCCTGCCCACCGCAAATGACGGAATGACCACGTTGCCTCCGCGCGCAAATGTTCTTTCAAAAACCTTCGCCAGCTCGCCTGCATAATCAGGCGTACCGCCATGGCTGCGGCTTCCGTAAGTGGACTCCATCACCACATAATCCGCCTCGCGGATATATGACGGGTCTTTGATAATCGGTTTGTTGATATTTCCGATATCGCCTGAAAAAACAAGTTTCCGCTCCTGCCCGTTTTCATTAAGCCACAGCTCAATGCTTGCTGAACCAAGCAGATGCCCTGCATCCTCAAACCGTATGCGTATTCCATCATCAATCTCGATTATTTCATCATAAAGGCAGCCCTCAAAATGCTTCATGACATTGACAGCAGCCTCCATATCGTACAGAGGCACAAATTCTTTAAGCGTCCCGTTTGACCTCTTAGCCTTGCGGTTGCGCCATTCCGCCTCAAACATCTGGATATGCGCGCTGTCTTTAAGCATGATATTGCACAGATCTACCGTGGCATTTGTCGTATATACCTTCCCCCTGAAACCATTGCTGTACAAAAGCGGTATCAGGCCGGAATGATCGATATGCGCATGCGTCAGCAGAACATAATCCACATCTGCCGCCGGCACCGGAAGCGCCTGGTTCTCATACACATCATTTCCCTGTTCCATGCCGCAGTCTATAAGGATATTTTTTCCGCATGCCTCAATGTAATGGCAGCTTCCTGTAACCTCATGATCGGCGCCCAAAAAAGTAAGTTTCATAAAAATCTCCATTCCGGAGCGCTTACGCAGCAAAGCAAATCTGACACCAAAGCAATTTGCTGCGCTCCGTCACAAATTGCCGTATACGCTAATTTACATTAAATCAAAATATCCTCAAGCTTCTTTTTCGGAACATGCTGAACGGCATCTTTGCCGCGGTAATACTTGTAATCACCGTCACCTGCAATTTCTTCAAGCACAACAGTCTCTTTGGGATATCCAAGCGCCAGGCACAGGTCGGCTCTGAATCCCTGCGGCAGTTTAAGCGCCTGCGCCAGCTTTTCCCTCTGGATATTTCCGAGGAAACACCCTCCAAGTCCTTTTTCGGCTGCTGCCAGCAGAATTGTCTGTCCTGCAATTCCCTCATCATATGCAGCCTCAACGCCGTCCGGCAAAATCATCAGTATATAAGCAGACGGACGCTCTCCCTCCTCCGGTCCGTCCCAGTCCTTATAGTAGCCTGCCCATCCCAGGCACTCAAACACTGCCTGATTTTCCTCAGGCGTGCATACAAGCCTGTAACGCACAGGCTGCCTGTTAGCAGCTGACGGAGTCTGCCGCCCTATGTCAACAAGCTCCTTTAATAAATCCTCTCCAATGCTGCGCTCCTGATAAAACCGCCTGTATGAGCGGTTTTTCAATGCAAGTTCCCTGACCATGCTGTTACCTCCGATTATTATATTTAAATTATTAATTTACAGAATGCTTTTTTTGAGCCATCGGCCGCTAAGGAATCGCCCTGTAAAAATAAACGCCCTCAGCGTCCAGTCGGCAAACATGCCATACCAGACAGCCATCGGCCCGATATGGAAAGCGTGCGCCAAAAACATGCAAAGCGCAACGCGGCATCCCCACATGGTACATGTTGACACGAGCATTGAAAAACGCACGTCACCTGCCGCACGCATTCCATATGCTGGTATAAACGACAGCACCCAGGAAACAGGCTTAACTATCGTAATCGCGCCAATCATATATATGCAGAGCGCAGCGCTCTCAGCTTCCATGCCGCCGGCGCGCGTAACAAATCCGGATATGGCGTATGTAAACAGGCAGGAGGCTATCATTCCTGCCTCCGCGGCAACAGTCAGCTTCACAATATAATATTTTGCCTCTTCATTTTTGTGCGCGCCTATGCATTGCCCGACAACCGTCATCAAGCCGATTCCAATGCCCTGCGAGACAACCCCGTTGACATTTTCAAGGATATTAGTCATCGCCTGCGCCGCTATTGCCACCGTGCCCATTGTTGAGACTGTTGACTGTATCGCCAGTTTTCCAAACTGAAACATGCCGTTTTCTATGCCGGTCGGCACGCTGATTGTAAGTATCTTCCGTATCAGATGCCAGTCCGGACGGATACGGAGATAATTTTTCAGCACGATCGGCTGCCCCGGCCTGCCTATGCGCCAGAATACTACGGCCATGCTGAATATCCTGGACATAAGCGTGGAAAGCGCCGCGCCTGCAACGCCCGTATGCAGCACAAAGATCAGTACCGCATTTCCCAGTATGTTCATCGCATTTGATATCAGGGATACTTTCATAGGAAACGCTGAGTTTCCTCCTGCCCTGAAAAACGCCGCGCCTGCGCTGAACAGCGCAAAAAACGGATATGACACGACTGTAATCATAAAATATACAAGCGACTGTGACATAACCTCATCTTCAACCTGTCCGAATATCAGGCGCAGCAATGGCGCACGAAACAGCAGTCCCAGCAGCATAAGGCTTGTCGAGATTACAAATACGGTCAGGACTATCTGCTGTGCAGCGCGGTTGCAGCCGTTCTTATCCCTGCTGCCCAGATATTGCGAGCATATGATGGCCGCGCCTGTCGCCATCGCCGAAAATACCTGAATAACAAGCGTATTAATGGAATCAACAAGCGATACAGCCGATATTGCCGTGCTTCCAACATT
Source organism: uncultured Lachnospira sp. (assembly GCA_947628875.1). Taxonomy (GTDB): domain Bacteria; phylum Bacillota; class Clostridia; order Lachnospirales; family Lachnospiraceae; genus Lachnospira. Next base: position 12,414 of record CANRBP010000027.1, on the reverse strand, counting down.
GCTCACCATCATGGTATCCGCCATTCCCATAAAAGAATTGAGGATCTGCTCCACGACTATCGGAAACAGCAGCGCCACAAGCGCCTTATTGTTAAACATCATCTGATTTTTGTCTATTTGCGCAGCGTCATACAGACGCAGTTTTCTTTTCTGTCCCATATTTTCCCCATTTCTGCGCTGTTCTCTACGCATAACGAGTTTTGCCAATGAATACTGCCAGTGTCTCATAAAGTTTCTGCGGCGCCACCGGCTTTGCGAGGTGCGCGTCCATGCCGGCCTCCCTTGTTTTTTCCACATCCTGGGCAAAGGCGTTTGCAGTCATGGCTATGATAGGCACCGTCCTGGCATCAGGCCTGTCCAGCTCCCGTATTTTCTTAGCCGCCTCAAGTCCGTTCATCACCGGCATCTGGATATCCATCAGAACCGCATCATAATATCCCTGGCTTGATGCCTTAAACATTTCCAGTCCGATCTGCCCGTTTTCGGCGCTTTCTACCATCATGCTCTGCCTCAGCAGGAAACGCTCGGAAATTTCCTTGTTCAGCGGATGATCCTCGCAGAGCAGTATGCGTTTCCCGGTCAGCACGGAAAGATCAGTTTTCCCCTGCTGCGCCGCCGCATTTGTTTCCCTGTTATCTTCCTGGACGACATCAAAGCTGAGCCTGACTCTGAACTCGCTGCCTTTTCCGATTTCGCTTCTGGCACTGATCGTTCCGCCCATCAGCTCGACCAATTTCTTGACAATAGCAAGCCCCAGGCCGGCTCCCATACCCATCGCGCTCGTATTCTGCGAAAACTCATAGTGTTCCTGTACAAACGCTTCAAACATATGTTTCTGAAATTCTTCCGACATGCCCCTGCCGTTGTCGCGGACGACAAAATCAGCAGTCACGCGATCCGGCAGGTGTTCCACATTATCCGTGAAAAATTCAATGCATCCGCCGTCCTGCGTATATTTTACAGCATTTGACAGCAGATTGAAAAATATCTGGTTGAAGCGCAGCGTATCCGTCCACACTAATTCATTTATTTCATCAATATCCATAATAAAGGTGATGTTCTTTTTCTGAAACAGCGGGATAAATACAGCCTTTATATAATTTTCAAATTCTTTTTTCGTATATGCTTCTTTTTTCAGTTCAAGGCTGCCGCTTTCAACTTTGGTCATATCCAGAATGTCATTGACAAGTCCCAGCAGAAACTGGGAGGACGCATATATTTTCTCCAGCGCGTCCCGCGCCGTTTCGTTGATGTCGTCTTCCAGCGCCAGCTGCGTGATCCCTATGATGCCGTTCATCGGAGTACGGATATCGTGGCTCATTCTTGACAGAAACTCTGTCTTTGCTTCATTTGCCTGCTTTGCTTCCTGCAGCGCCTGCTCCACTTTTTTGATTTGCTCCTGTTCCTGATTGTAGATCTGGGTCACATCGCCCTGGCTGAACAGGATAAAATCTTTCATTCCGTCAAGATAGCTGTACTGCATTTTTTTGTGCTGGATAACGCCGTCGCGGTTCGTGATAGTACACATAAACGCATATTCATCATCAACATTTAAATGCCGGATAATATTGTCAAGCCGGAAAGTTCGCAGCATCTCAGCCTGGTCTTTTTCCCTGACGCGCTCAAGCACAAACTGCGTATAATTTTCCTCATAGTTGCTTGAATAGGCAAAGTCCGTGATATCTCCGCCTTGTTTCACATCATGTATAGCAAGCGTATTCGTAGCCACATCAAGCAGGGCTAAAAAGTCATACTCTACGTTTGTCAGCCTCTCCACTATCTTCCGTTCAAGAACCTGCTCAGAAATATCATACGCATGCGTAAAGCATATGATTTCGTTTGTTTCCGGGCGCTGGAACGTCTTATATGTCGTATTGACCCACATCACGCTGCCGTCAAGCATTCGCTGCTGGTACTCATAGCTGCCGCTGTTGCGTCCTTCATAGTAGTGGTTTATCAATGCCTGCCGGTTCATGTTCATCAGCAGTTCCTCACGCATTCCCTCATCAATGGCTGCCATGCACATATTTTCCGTAAGCTGGTCAAAACTGAGTCCATAAATGAACTCATGCATTTCCTCATCATCTTTCAGGCTGTAAAAATATTCTGTACAGTTCTTTGTGAGATTGTATACGCCTTTGGACATCAGGCTCGTATCATCTGATGCGTTCATCAGCTGCATCTGCTCCGAGTATTGCCTCTCTATTTCCTGTTTCGCATTATGCTGCTCATCAGTATCCAGGAAAATGCAGTATACAATAATGCTGCCGTCCTCCAAAAACAGCGCCTTTCCGCGCAGCGTCACCCACATGTATGTCTGATTGTCGCCTTTCAGTATCCTGCATTCACACGTGAAGTTTTCTTTGCGGCCGTTAACAACGGACGCAAGCGCATCATCAAGCTGCTGGATATCCTGCGTATGGATAGCTTCACGCTCATTAAAACCTATCATGCTGTACCGTTTTTCCCGGTCAGCCTGCAGCATGTCATAATATCCATTATTAATGTACGTAAGTTCCAGTTTTCCGCCAACCGTCTGGAAAATGCCTATCCCTGACGGTATATTTTCAATAAGGCTGCGCAGCTCATCTTGATTCTGCCGTATCCGGCCGGCCATTTTCCTGTGCCATAGTGAGACAAAAAACATAACTATGCCCATGGCGCCAAATAACAGCGCGCAGCCAATTATAATATATGGAATTTCTATTCCGTGCCACATGATGATGCCTCCTGCGGCTACGCCGTTTCCAGCCGTATATCCGAAAATGTAATATCTGCATTGCGCGCAACGAACATGCCTGCATATACATATTCAGGGTCTATGCGTGTCAGCTTAAAATCAAAGCCGCCTGTAACCGTTTCATCATTTCCGAATGTGCATGCATAACCGTCAGCAGTGCCCTCGATACGCAGTTCCACTGTATCACCTGGCTTATATTCGCGGCTGCACGCTCCGCCGTATACAAGTTTGCCGCTTTTCCTCGCATAGCAGCTCACTGCCTTATCCCGGCGCGTGAGCAGCAGCGGCGCGGCCGCGACATAATCCCCGAGGACATCTGCTGTCCGGCAGTCTATATACATGTCATCGCGAACCATCAACCCAAACGATACCTGATCATTTAAAAAATATCCATTGATACACGCTTTTGCAGACAGCACAAAATTCTGTCCTGCCGGAATTGCAGTATAGTACATCGCAATTCCGTCCGTACTGTTTGAAATCTTGCCTGTATTTTCACGCACGGCTATATGGATATTTCCGTTTCCGTTACCCTCTAGCGTAAAATTCTCATCAAGCGGCGCTTTGCCGACATCTCCAAAAACTGTAGCTTTCCAGATGCCGACAGGACGCCACAGTGAGCTGGCCGGCAGATTTCTGTCATATTCCACCGGATGGTAATCCGGATTGGACACAAGGTATTTTTCCCGGCACAGATACGGTTCCTCGTCATCAAGGCCGGCAATATGCTCCGCAAGGCCGCAAACTCCCAGATCCTTAACCGCCTTCATGCACAGATAGGCGTTTACCTGCGCTCCCCATATATTTGTATGCGTATTATCCACGCTTGCCGGCTGATTGGAAGTCCACGCATGGAGATACTGCGTATTTTCTGGTTTCATCCAGTCATATAGCTTTTTGGTCATTGCTGTCATATCCGCCACGGGAATCCTGAGTTCTTTTCCAAGATCACGCACAGCCTGCGCATAATCGCCTCCTGCAAATACGCCTGTGTCTTCCGTCACATGCAGTTCCTGCGGTTCCCAGCGGCCTGTCGCCGTCCTCCTGACTATAGGGGTACACAGTATTACGCCGCATCCTGCCGATTCAGCTTTCCGGATATAATTCATATACAGAGAATTTGCAAAAGATCCTTCCTGCCTGTATCCGCCTGCCGCCGCCGTATAACGCCCTTCCTCTGTTTTTTCATCATTATGCCCGAATCCGATCAGCAGCCAGTCGCCTTTTTCCATGCCGGAAAGCAGCTCCTGATATTCCGCTTCCGTTGTGTAGCTTTTGCTGCTCCTGCCCGAAAGCGCCAGGTTTTTTACCTCAACATCCTCATCAAGGTACTGTCCTAGCCGTGTTCCGTATCCATAACGCGGATAATAGTAATTGTCTGAAAAGCTGCTGAGCGTTGAATCCCCAACTACCCATAAACATTTTTTCCTGTCTGCAGACATATGTTTCCAGCCTCCTTCACTGCACATTTATTAATTTTAATCATAGTCCCATCATTGCCAGATGTCAAATGTCCGATATTTGAGTTTCTGCATTTTGTATTTTGTCTGCGTCAAAAGCACGCATCGCAGAATGCGATGTGGTGATTATGCACAAAATGACATTTGGAAAACTGGTTTTCCAAATGCAATTTCTGTGCATAATGGCAATGCTGCTATAGCAGCATACCCTTTTGACGCAGACAAAATACAAAATGCAGAAACTCAATCTCCGTAACATTATTAAGCAGCCTATTGCTCCTGCTCTGCATAAAATCCTTCATCCGGCATTTTGCCGCCAACTGAATCCGGGTTCTGATCATACAGCACCTTCAAATAGTTTTCTATTTTCGCTCTCATATCGCTGCCTCCGATATATGTAATATTACAGTAAGGAATGGCTCTCTTTGCAACTTCAAGGTCAAATATGCCAAAATCCTGAACAAGCTGCGCGGCATCCTGCACATTGCTGTTTACGTACTCTATTGATTCCCTGTACTCTTCAACAAACTTTTCTACTGCCGCGCGGTGGCTTTCATAGTATGCCGCATTCACGGCAACAACGCCGGTAACAACTGTGCTGTCCGAACCCTCAAGGCGTTCCCACTCTTTTGTCACGTCCAGCGCCACGCGCGCTTTGCCTCCGAGCCTCATCTGCACGCTCGACACATACGGCTGCGGAAGGAGCGCTATTGTCTCCTCACCGCTGGACGCCATAAGCGCTGCAATCTCAGCCGCCTCAGATTTAAACTCGATCGAAACATCTTTGTCCGGATCCACGCCTGCCGACTTTAACAGGTATCGCAGCGTATACTCCGGCGTTGTCCCCTTTCCTGTCGCATAAATGGTTTTGCCTTTCAGGTCCGCCGCTTCATGGACTGAATCGCCTGTATCCAGTATATACAGCACCCCCAGCGTATTAATGCCTAAGACGCGTATCTTGCCGCCGCTCTTGTTATAAAGCGTTGCCGCCGCATTGCACGGCAGAGCGGCTATCTGGATATCGCCCTTCACAAGCAGTGATGTAAATTCATCAGCCGAAGCTGCCAGCGTAAATTCATAATTGTTTGCAAGTTTCCCTTCTTTTGCCTGCTTCATCATATAAACCATGCCTATCGCCGTAGGACCTTTCAGCGCTGCGGCTTTGATATCCTCAGGGGCATATTCATCTGTGCCGGAAATGCCTGCTCCTGAATCCTGAGTTCCCGCTGTCCGGCCATTTGAGCCGCCATCGCCGCCGCAGCCGGCAGCGGCAAGCACAAGCATGCATACTGACAACAGCAGTGCCGCATGGCGTCCTGTAAATATATTTTTCAGCTTTTTCATTTTTATGACTCACCTTTCTGCATACTACTGCCATTCTTTGATTATAAACTGTATGGATCTGCGTCCCTGATACGTATGTATATCGGGATAATATATGACGGATATCTTGCTGCCGCGCTCCGGGACTTTTGGCTGGCCGTTACAGAACTGCACCGCTTCCGCAATAGTTCCATCTGCTCCCTCAAGCTGCATCCGCAGCACATTCGCGCGCAGCCCCACAACGGCAGCGCTTCGTACCGTGAGCGACTTGTCCGCAAATACCGGCTTTTCGTTGCCTTTTCCAAACGGTTCAAGCAGGGAAAGCTGCTCGATCAAAGGCATGGTAACATATCCCACCGGCATAGGCACGTCTATCCACGTCACCGGCGTCAGTTCTTTTTCCGTCAAATGCTGCCTCCGGTTTAATTCCTCGCGAAACGCATCAACATTTTCACGCTCGAGCGACACGCCGGCCGCCATCGGATGACCGCCGAACTTGGTGAGCAGATGCGCGCAGCCGGAAATTTCCTCGAACATATTATACCCTTCTATCGACCTGCCCGAACCTTTTACGCCGTCCGCCGCATCGGTCAGCACAAACGCCGGCCTGTAAAAATGCTCGCGCAGGCGGCCTGCAATAATGCCTGCGATACTTTCGTGGCAGTCAGGCAGATAAAGAACCATAACCGCATCTTTATCATAACCTGACCTTTCCGCAAGTTCAATCGCCTCCGCCGTTTTTTCCTCTGTCATCGCTTTCCGCGCTTCATTAAAAGCATACAGCGTCTCCGCAAGATTATGCGCGTCCGCCGGATTGTCTGCAAGAAGCAGTTCAACGGCTTTTTGAGCAGTGTCAAGCCTGCCGCTTGCATTCAGGCATGGCCCAAGCACAAAACCAATGTGGTATGCGCTAAGGCCGGCAATATCCAGTCCGCATGTCTCCGCCAGCGCACGTATTCCATAGTTTCTGGTATGACCCATGCTTTTCAGCCCGTCCTTTACCAAAATCCTGTTCTCATCTTTGAGTTCTACGACATCTCCCACTGTTGCAACTGCCGCAAGCTGCCTGTATTCCTCCATGTCTTCCTGCATGCCGTCCAAACCAAGCCTGCCATACAATAACTGAACAAGTTTGAGCGCAACGCCAGCCCCGCAAAGCTGCCTGAACGGATAATGGCAATCAGGCTGTTTGGGGTCAATTACCGCATCTGCTTTAGGACATATATATTCTTTTCCCGACTCGCCCTCCCTGAAAGGGATATCATGGTGGTCAGTCACGACAACCGTAAGCCCCATGCTTTTCGCGTAGCTTATCTGGCTGCCTGCAGCGATCCCGTTATCGCATGTAACTATTGTGTCGATCCCGTCTGCTGCCGCTGCGTCAATCAGATGTTCATTGATGCCATAGCCGTCCGTAACACGGTGCGGAACGACATAATCCGTGCGCGCTCCGGCCTTCGACAGTGCTTTGTACAAAATGGCGATAGAACACACGCCGTCAATGTCATAATCTCCTATTATACGCACAGGCTTATTTTCCCGTATCTTTGCGGCGAGTATGCCAGCCGCCTTTTCTGCATCTTTTAGCAGACCCGGGTCATGCAAGTCGTCAAGCGTGCCGCTCAGATAAGAATCCATCTGCTCAGGCGTACATATGTCACGGTTCCGCATAACTCTTGCAACAACCTGGTCAATGCCATATTTTTCGCCAATCGCCTTAAAATCCGCCTTTTTGGCATATACCAACCATTTACTCATCTTTTGCTCCATTCATGCCAGTATTTTATTCAGAAAAACCGCAGGAACAGCCTTGTTCCTGCGGCATTTATGCTTGCCAGACCTGGTTTTTCTACTCTGTAACGCCCCTTTTCCTGCCACCCAATACATACCACAATGCGCTTGTGATACATACGGAAGAATATGCGCCGACAATAACGCCAACCATAAGCGGAAGAGCAAACTCCCTGACTGAAGTTACGCTGAATATGAACAATGCCAGCAGCATTATAAATGTTGTAATATTAGTGTTGACTGTTCTTGAAAATGTATTTGTAACAGCCTCGTTTACAAGGTCAGTAATATTTGTCCTTGTATTTGCTTCTTTAAGCGATTCACGGATACGGTCAAATATAATGATCGTGGCATTGATGGAGTATCCGACTATCGTCAGCATACATGCGATAAACGTTGTTCCAACCGGCACTCTTGCCAGCGCATAAAATGCAAGCACTACCAGAACATCATGCAGCAGCGCTATAACTGCCGCAGCCGCAAACTTGATGTCACGGAAACGGAACCAGATATAGGCCAGCATGCATACTGTCGCAATCAAGACGGAAATGATTGCGCTCTGCTTCATAGAATTGCTGACTGATGAGCCAATCGTATCGGACTCAACAATACTGCCTTCCTGAATAGGGAATTTTTCAAGCACTGCTTCCTCAACAGCTTCTCTCTGCGTCAGATCCAGCTCCGGCGTTTTGAATATCACCTGAGTGCTGTCCTTGACTTTCTGCTGCTGTACTTCCGTAATACCGGCAGCATCCCTGATTATCGGAATTATATCATTTTCTATCTGTTCCTGCGTATAATTTTCATCAAATGTAAATGTTGTCGTTGTACCGCCTACAAACTCGAGGCTGAAATTCAGCATACGCCCGCCGCCAGACTGAAAAACAGCCATGCCGATTGCGCCTGCAATGATAACGGCCGCAGAACCGATAAAGCAGTATCTGCGCAGAGACAGCACGTCAAAACGCTTTTTATGGACAGTTTTACCGTACCATTTTGCATCTTTTAAGCCGAAATTGTAGAACAGCTTCATTATGATCCTTGTGATGACAAGCGCTGTAAACATGGAAACAACGATACCTACTGCCAGCGTTGTCGCAAATCCCTTGATAGGACCCGTACCGAATAAATACAGCACTGCGGCTGCTATCAGCGTTGTCACGTTGCCGTCCACAATGGCCGAAGTCGCCTTGCTGTAACCGGACTGAATGGCGCCTTCTACATTCCTGCCTGCGCCGAGTTCTTCACGTATACGCGAATAAATTACGACATTTGCATCTACGGCCATGCCGATGCCGAGAATGATGCCGGCAATACCCGGCAATGTCAGCGTAAGGTCATATACACTGACGAGTATAAGCACCATTGTCGTGTAGATCCACAGCGCAAGCGTTGCTACAACGCCCGGAATCCTGTATACTGCAATCATAAAAATGCAAAGCACCGCAAGTCCCAGCGCGCCTGCAATAAGGCTTGTACGTATGGCATTATGGCCGAGCTGCGCACCGACAATATTTGAGCTTACCTCTTTTAACGTAAGCGGAATGGAGCCAATCCTTATAAAGGTTGCCAGATCGTCCGCTTCCTCAAATGAATCCATATTTGTGATGCTCGCCGTGCCTCCTGTGATTTTAGCCTGCACGCGCGGACTGCTGACTACTTCGTTATCGTAAATAATATAAATGATAGAATTGAGGTTTTTCTCTGTAGCATCCGCAAATTTATCTGCGCCCTCGTTCGTGAACGTCAGCTGCACGCCGTAAGGAGTGGCTTCTGTTGATGCATTATCGGTATAAGCCTGCGCGCTGCTCACGTCAGAGCCTGTCAGCAGCGGAGTATAGTCCTCACCGTTCGCCCATGCCGTATAACCTGTTGAATCCAGAAATTCAAGCGAACCCGGCGTGCCAAGTTCCTCAAGGATTGCATTGGCATCCGTAACGCCCGGTATCTCAACAGTTATCCGGTTGCTGCCTGCCGGATATACCTGGGACTCCGTACTCTTTCCCTCGACACGCTTCTCAAGTTTCTGAACCGTGTCGTCAATATCCTGCTGGCTTGGATTTGATTCCTGTATCTCATATGTAATGCTGACGCCGCCTGCCAGATCCAGACCAAGGTCAATATCCTTTGCGCTGCCTGAACCGTTCTGATCCACGCCAAATACGGCAATCAGCGTAAAGCCAATTAGCATGGCAATGATCAGCGCTGAATAGCCTATCGTTTTTTTCAAACTGTACTTCATGTTACTAAAAATCTCCCTTCCGCTAATTTTTAATTATCTGCCATAGCAGCTTTTATCATAATGGCACACTCCACGCGCTTACGCTGCATCTCGCACCCTGTTTCGTAAACCGACTTGATGTCCCCGTTGAAATTATAAGCGTTCGCCGCACAGCCGCCGCTGCAATAAAATTTTGCAAAACATTGTTTGCATTTTTCTTTTGAATATACATTATTGTCCCTGAACTGATCTGAAATATCCGTGCGGACTATGCCCTCGTCCACGCTTCCCATCCTGAACTTTTCATTGCCCACAAACTGGTGGCACGGATAAAAATCCCCCCAAGGCGTCACAGCCAGATATTCACAGCCGGAACCGCAGCCGGACAACCGCTTGGCAATGCACGGTCCGCCATCTAAGTCTATCATAAAATGGAAAAAGTTAAAACCTTTTCCGGCCTTTTTTCTCCTGACTATCTCTTTTGCCAGCTTGTCATACTGTTCAAAGATGACCGGCAGATCTTCCTTGCGTATAGCATAATCGTCCGACGGCTGAGCGACAACCGGTTCCACGGAGATCTGCTCAAACCCTTCATCTGCCAGATGCAGGACGTCATTTGCAAAATCCAGATTATGATGCGTAAATGTCCCTCTTACGTAATAATTTTTCTGTCCGCGGCTGCTGGCCACTTGCTTGAACTTCGGCATTATTATGTCATAGGAGCTTCCCTGTCCGTTCCTTGCAGGACGCATCCGGTCGTTAACTTCTTTGCGCCCGTCAATGCTCAGGACGATATTGCTCATCTCTCTGTTTGCGAAATCAAGTATTTCATCATTCAGCAGCAGTCCGTTAGTCGTCAGCGTAAAACGGAATTTTTTATTATTTGCTTCCTCTATGCTCCTGCCATATTCCACAAGCTGCTTTACCACCTCAAAATTCATGGTTGGCTCGCCGCCAAAAAAATCCACCTCGAGGTTTTTGCGCGTGCCTGAGTTGGCTGCAAGGAAATCCAGCGCTTTCCTGCCCACCTCAAAGCTCATCATCGCCTTTCTGCCGTGATATTCACCCTCGCCCGCAAAACAATATCTGCATGCAAGGTTGCAGTCATGCGCTATATGCAGGCAGAGCGCCTTAACTACAGTCTGCCTGTCCTTCAGCGTCTCTGCGTAAGGCTCATAAATATCCGGGGTAAAAAGCTGTCCGGCTTCCCGGAGCATTTCCACTTCCAGGTATGCTTCCCGGATATCCCTCTCCGGATACCGGTGCTCAAGCGCATCTATTATCTCTTCCAGGCCACTCTGCTCATACAGTCCGATAATGTCGTAAACAAGCTCGTCCACGACATGGACTGCACCGCTGTTTACATCCATCACGATGTTGTAGCCGTTGTTTTTATATTGATGTATCATATTTTTTCAGCCTCCATGCTGCATCTGTTCTTTTATTTTACAAGCAGCAAATTGAGATTAATGCAGGACGTGAAAATAAGGGCTATCGTAAAATGGATTATACATCTTACGACAGCCCCTTTCACGCTCATTAATTATTCTTATTCTCACAGCTCTGGTTTCCAACTGTGCAAGATGTCTTACATGCCGACTGGCAAGATGTCTGGCACTCGCCGCATCCGCCGTGCTTCATAGTTTCCTTTAATTCACAGCCGCTGATTGTTTTTATGTGCTTCACGGCAATACCTCCTTTATCATAAACTGTTTTGTATTATAGCATGTCCTCTTTACAATTTCAACTTACAATTCTATAAAATTTACGGACGGCCGCAAAATCAGGTAAAATAGCCAAAGCTGCGCAGCAGATATATCCAGCCGGTCAGCGTTATGGACGACAGCATGGTCGTAAGCACGACAATGCTGGAAGCCAGCACCTCGTCATTATCCATATTTTTTGCCATAATATAGCAGCTTACCGTAGACGGTGACGCCAGCATGATCAGGATCGCCATAAGCTCCTGGTTGCGGAAGCCGAGCCAGACCGCCAGCGGCAGAAATACTGCCGCCTGCCCAATCAGCTTGATAAATGACGCTGCCGCTGTAGGCTTAATCTTTTTGACCGCCTTCCTCCCCTCAAATCCAGCGCCTATGACAATAAGCGCTATCGGCGTTGCCGTCTGTGCAACATTTGTAACAGCTTTATCAATAATAGGCGGAAATGAAATGCCCAGCAGAGAGCATATAAGCCCAAGCAGTATGCCTATGATTATCGGATTCCTGGCAATATTGACGCATGCTTTTTTGATGTTTCCGGCCTGTGTTTCCTTTTGCGAATCCGCCTTAAATGTCAGCACTATTACCGACAGGATATTATAAAGCGGCACTGCCGATACAATCATAAGCGGAGCCATGCCGACATTGTCATATACATTCTGTATAAAGGCTATCCCAAGAATGGCCGCGCTGCTCCTGAAAGAACCCTGGATAAAGCTCCCCTTCATCGTGTTGTCTTTCATGAATAAATCAGTCATTACCCATATGCTGACAAAGCACGCCAGCGTCACCAGCATGCAAAACAGCACAAAACGGATATCGAAGTCTGTGCGTATGTCGGCCTGGGCAATGTCCTTAAAGAGCAGGAACGGCAGAGCAACGTGAAAAACATACTTATTCGCCTGGTTTACAAAATGTTCGTTTACCAATCCGCAGCGCCTTATGAATCCGCCAAGTATCATTACCAGAAAAATCGGCACGGTTGCATTTAAGCTGTATATAAAACTATCCATTTTCTCCTCCGTCCATATAGGCATACATATGGTTCAGCGGCCCGTTTCCCCTGCCAAGCGACATTTTCGCCCCGATCGCCCCCGTAATATATGCTTTTGCCCGCTCAACGCTCTCCGGCAGGCTGAATCCGGCAGCCAGATTTGC
>CANRBP010000026.1 GCA_947628875.1 uncultured Lachnospira sp. | reverse complement strand
GGGCTGATTGCCCAGGTAACAGATGAAGATGTGGTTAAAGAACTGATAAATGCAGGGAAAGCTACGTTTTATATAGGTTTTGACCCGACTGCTGACAGCCTGCATGTTGGGCATTTTATGGCGCTGTGCCTTATGAAGCGCCTGCAGATGGCAGGCAACAAGCCTATCGCGCTGGTAGGCGGCGGTACTGCCATGATAGGAGATCCGTCAGGGCGCACTGATATGCGTAAAATGATGAGCAATGAGCAGATTGAACATAATGTGGAATGCTTTAAAAAACAGATGGCGAAGTTTATTGATTTTTCGGAGGGAAAGGCGCTGCTTGTCAACAATGCTGACTGGCTGCTCAAGCTTAATTATGTGGAGCTTCTCCGTGAGGTCGGCTCATGTTTTTCTGTCAATAATATGCTCCGCGCCGAATGCTACAAGCAGAGAATGGAGAAAGGCCTGAGCTTTTTGGAATTTAATTATATGATAATGCAGTCATACGATTTTTACATGCTGTACCAGAAGTACGGCTGCAACCTGCAGTTTGGCGGCGATGACCAGTGGAGCAACATGCTTGGCGGCACAGAGCTGATTCGCAGGAAGCTTGGCAAAGATGCCTCGGCCATGACCATTACGCTGCTTCTGAACTCAGAGGGCAAAAAGATGGGGAAAACACAGTCGGGCGCGGTATGGCTCGATCCTGAGAAAACAACGCCGTATGAATTTTACCAGTACTGGCGGAATGTTGCTGATGCCGATGTGCTCAAATGCATCAGAATGCTGACATTCATTCCGCTTGAGGAGATTGAGGCGATGGACAGCTGGGAAGGAGCTCAGCTTAACAGGGCGAAAGAAATCCTTGCATATGAGCTGACAAAGCTGGTTCATGGCGAAGATGAGGCAAAAAAGGCCGAAGATGCCGCAAAATCCATTTTTTCAAGCGGCGATTCAGAGGATATGCCTGCCGTGCAGCTTGACCGCGAATGTTTTAACGGAGGCGTGACTGATATTATCACGGTAATACACAAGGCAGGCCTCGCGGCAACGCGCTCAGAGGCACGCCGGACGTTGATGCAGGGCGGCATAAGCGTTAACGGCGAGAGGATCACCGACCCGAATGCAACGCTCGATGAATCGCTGTTTGAGGGAAAAGGCGCAGTGGTCAAAAAAGGAAAGAAAACATATAAGAGAGTTAAAGCATGAAAAAAGAAGATAGGATTGTTATCCGGATTTTTACGGCTGTCGCATCGCTTGCCCTGCTTGCGCTCATACTCGCGTTTGGAGCAGGTTCCAGCCTGTTCTCGGGTATAGTCCAGGATATCAATTATAATGTCGTTGATCCGGATTCGGCAGGAGCTTCCATTTATAACCTGTACTTTTACCGTGGATTGTCTGTTTTGTACCGCATCTTGTTCTCGGCAGCGCTCTTTTCGGCCGTTGCGGCTGCTGCCGGACTGCTTGTGCGTTTCGCGGGAGCGGTTGCGCTCGGGCGCGCAGCGTCTGTTTCAGGAATGCTTGCCGGCGCATATATCGTGCTGGCGGCGCTGTTTGAGAAAAACGTTGCGCTTCACAGGTTTGTTGACTCGTTTTATATTGATGATGTGCCCGGAATGATTGAGACGGTACGCATGATAGGCGTGATTCCGGTTGTTTCCGGCATACTTCTTATCGTGCTTGGCGCGTTCAGCCTTTTTCTGATACAGGCAGGCGGCTTTAGCAAGATGAAAGCTTTTCACGCCGCCGATCCGGTCAAAAGCGCCTGCTGCCTGCTGCCGGTTCTTTATGGCAGCATTATATGCGAAACATTCCTCAGGCAGCTGGCCGGATTTTGCTGTGAATCGCTGGGAGGCAGAAATCAGCAGGCGCAAGTCTTTATCAGGGATTATTATTTTGCAGATGCCTGGGGGTTCAATATTCCATATGCCTGGTATCTGTCAGCGGCCGCCGTGCTTATTATCGTGCTGCGGCCTGTCATAAACAGTGCGCTTGGAGAAAAAAAGCGCCTGCTGCCGCAGCTGGCAGGTGCTGCGTTTCTTCTGCTGGCAGGCTTGCGCAGCCTTATATTTTTTATGAATCCGCCGAGGCTTTTCGGCTATCTGACGCTTGATGAAAGCCTGTGCGACCTGACTGAGGCGGCGTATCCGCTTTATATGGCTGTGTTTGCGCTTGAAATCGTACTGCTGGCCGTGTGGGAGGCGCAGCTGCTCTGGCAGCGTAATGCGGCAAAAAAAACTGCGCTGCTCATGGCAGCGCATCTGGCAGCATGCACGGCGGCTGTGCTTGTCGGACAGGCGGCAGGCATCACCGGCATATATGGCGCATATGCAGCGGCAAATGTCCTGCTGCTGGCAGTTACGTGCTTTGTTATTCAACGAGCTTCAAATGGCTGATGTCAGTTGAAGCGATCATGGAGTAATTGGTATAGTAGACGACAAACCCCGGCTTTGCAGCCGCCGGTTTTTTGACTTCTTTTTTAAGCACATAGTCTACTTCAACTTTATCCTGTTTCTGGCCTTTTGAGTAATAAGCAGCCAGGCTTGCGGCCTCCTCAAAAGTGCGGTCAGGCAGTTCCTTTCCGCCGGTTTTCACGATAACGTGGGAGCCGGCTATTTTTTTTGCGTGGAACCACCAGTCGCTGCCGCTTGCAAATTTAAATGTCAGCATGTCATTCTGAAAATTATTCTTTCCTACATAAATGTCAAAACCGTCTGAGGAAAGATAGTGAAGCGGCTTGCTGTTGGACGCGTGCTCCTTTTTTGAGGACGCTTTGCGGCGGATGTATCCTGACTGTATGAGTTCCTCTTTCAGCTGCACGAGATCGTCATCGCATTCGGCAATATCGAGTGCGGCGGATATGGATTCAAGGTAACGTATTTCGGCGGCGGATTCCTCAACCAGCTTGACATCAGCCTCATAAGTGCGCTTGAGCTTGTTGTAGCGGTTAAAATACCGGACGGCGTTTTCAGACGGCGTAAGCGTGGAATCAAGAGGAATCTCTATTTCCTCGTTTGTATAATAATTAAGCGCGCGAAAAGAAGCGGCGTCTTCCGGGATATTATAGCCGTAGGTGTTGATAAGTTCGCCGTAAATGCGGAATTTATCACGTTTTTCAGTATCCTTGAGCTGTTTTTCCTGGATATCCAGCTTTTTGCTTGTGCGTTCCAGCGCGTTGGATACGATTTTGCGGAGATCGGTGGATTTCTGGCGCATTCTTGATACGATGCTTTTGCGCGCGTAGAAATCCTGCAGGAGCCTGCTTATTGAATCATACTGCGTGCAGTTTTCGTACATGGACATTGTGATAGAGGAAAAATCACGCGGTTCATTGTTCTCGAAGTAAATATTCGGGCAGAACTGCTGCTGCCTGATGCTGTCGAAAATCTGCGCGAATATATGGTACAGATGCAGCTGCTCATTCTGGCTAAGGCAGTTGGCAGGCTGCGCGCCGGGAATTGAAGCCTCAAAGCATATTTCCTCGGCAACAGCAGGACTGATGCCGGTATAAGCAGTATAAATGGCGTTGGACAGAGGCATAGGCTTGCTGAATACAGCGTCCCCAAATGACTGCATGGTGGTGTCCAGAGGATTCTGCTTTCCTGATGTATTCGGTATAAAATACGGCCGTCCGGGCAGGACTTCGCGGACGGAGCTGACCTGGCTTGATACATGCTTTATGCTGTCTATGATATTTGACCTGTCGTCACAGAAAATGATATTGCTGTGCTTGCCCATAAATTCCGCGATAAGGTGTTTGCGGCAAATATCTCCCATCTCGTTTAAATGTTCGATTTCAAAATCAAGTATGCGTTCAAGGCCAGGCTGCGTGATGGACAGAATACGACCGTTGTTTATGTGCTTTCTCAAAAGCATGCAAAAATTGGGCGCGGCAAGCGGGCTTGGCTTGTTGTTTTCTGTCAGGTAGACGAGCGGAAGGCTGGCGCTGGCAGACAGAAGGAGACGGTGCTGGCCGTTTTGGGTTTTTATGGTAAGCAGCAGTTCGTCAGATTCAGGCTGCGCTATCTTATATAAGCGGCCGCCGCACAGCAGGCTGCAAAGCTCCGATTTTATATTTGAGATGACAATACCATCAAGTGCCATAATTATCCTCATTTCTGCGCTGCTTTCTGTACATGAGAGCAGACATATGCCAAACAGCGCGAATTTATTTTTATGCCCGTGACCAATTTTAACATAAATATGGCAGAGTTGTCTTGTTTATTTGCAGGTAAATTGCTATAATGGATTGAAAATTTATCCGGAGATTCAGAGGTGTAAGATCATGATAAGCAGTATGACAGGTTTTGGGAGGAGCGAGGCGAGTGACGGAGCGTTCAGGATATGCGTGGAGATAAAGTCTGTTAACCACAGATATTTGGAAATAGGCATTAAGATGCCGAAAATCCTGAATGCGTGCGAGCCAAGGATCCGGGGAATGGTAAAGCAGTATGTGCAGCGCGGGAAAATAGATATTTTTATTTCCTGCGGCGGCCAGCAGATGGAGGGGAGTAAGCTCAGATATAACAGAGAGCTTGCTGCTGAATATATGCAGATTTTTTCTGAAATGGAGGAACAGTTCAGGATAAAAAATGATGTTGGGATCAGCTCTCTGTCCAAATGCCCGGAGGTTATCACAATTGATGAGGATACGGCTGATGATGAGGCGCTCTGGGAGGTTGTGGAACCTGAGCTGCAAAAAGCGCTTGAGCGTTTTGTAAAATCGCGCCAGCTTGAAGGACAGAACCTTGCTGACGATATTGCGGAGAAATTAAAAAATATGCAGCAGATTGTCAGCTGCATAGAGCAGCGCAGCCCGCAGCTCCAGCAGGAATATCAAAGCCGGTTAAGGGAAAAGGTGGCAGAGCTGCTTGCTGATGCTGCGATAGATGAAGGGCGTATAGCAGCTGAAGTCGTGATTTATGCGGATAAGGTCTGCGTTGATGAGGAGACGGTCCGGCTGAAAAGCCATATCAGCCAGGCCGCAGAATGCCTTTCACAGCCTGGCGGAGTCGGCCGCAGGCTCGACTTTATCGCGCAGGAAATGAACAGGGAGGCAAATACCATATTGTCAAAGGCAAACGACCTGTTTGTCTCCGATCAGGCGATAGAGCTAAAGACAGAGATTGAAAAGGTCAGGGAGCAGATACAGAATATTGAGTGATTTTGGAACCGCATGGAACGGCTTCAAAATATTGGTTTTAAAATATTGGATAATTGACTTGATTGTTAAGGGACTTTTCTAGTATAATGGCTTTCAAGACGAATTATAGAAACGAGGAAGGAAAATATGGCAGACAAGGGGTTATTGCTGGTCATATCCGGATTTTCGGGCGCAGGCAAAGGTACGGCAGTCAGGCGCCTGATGGAATTGCATGACGAATATGCACTGTCCATTTCGGCGACAACGCGCCAGCCCCGGCAGGGGGAGGAAGATGGCAGGGAGTATTTTTTTAAGACTGCTGAACAGTTTGAGGATATGATACGGCAGGGAGAACTGATAGAATATGCGCAGTATGTGGGCAACTACTACGGGACTCCGAAAAAATATGTCCTGTCACAGATGGAAGCAGGAAAGAATGTTATTCTTGAGATTGAAATACAGGGCGCGCTCAATATCAGGAAAATGTTCCCGGAGGCTGTATTGATTTTTATTATGCCTCCTGATGCAAAAGAATTGGAAAACAGGCTGCGGCAGCGCGGTACTGAGAGCGATTCCGTCATAAGAGCAAGGCTGTCAAGGGCGGCACAGGAGTCTGAGTTCGCTGCCCAGTATGATTACATTGTCGTCAATGACACGGTTGATAACTGCGTGGCTTCTATCCAGCATATAGCGGAGAGTGAGAAACAGAGGGCGCCGCGCAGGCTGGACGCGATCATGCAGATAAGGGAAGAATTAAAGGTTTATTCGGAAGGAGAGAATTAAATGTTACATCCATCATATTCAGAATTAATGGCCGTTGCCAACGGCGATATCGAGGAGGGGGAACAGCCGGTTGTCCAGAGCCGCTATTCGATCGTGAAGGCAGCAGCAGCAAGGGCAAAGCAGATAATTGACGCGCGTTCGATACAGGAGCGCATCGCAAAAAATCCTGACAAGGAAAATCCGCTGGTAATGACGAAAGAGGAAAAGAAAAAGATAAAGCTTGGCGAGGAACTGATTGATAACGCGCAGGATATAAAGCCGCTGTCCGTGGCAGTTGCAGAGATGTATGCCGGAAAGGTGAAAATCGTAGGCAGCGGCGGCGAGAGCAGCCAGCAATAGCAGACGCAGCGGAAAAAAGCCGTGTTCATGGCGCTTTAATATTTTGGAAAAACATATTTTTAGGATATCATACAGCTGATTAATTTGGTGAAGACATGAAAAACAGAGTGAAAGATATTCAAAAGATAATAAAGGATTTTATCCGGAAAAATATAACGGAAAAAGAATGGAAGAAGAGCTATACAGTTATGGCGGCGCTTGCGGCGGTAGCCGTGGCGGCCATAGCGGGAAGCGCGTTCTTTCTGATGTCGATACGCGCGCAGAAACCGGAGACAGCGGTTGCAGGCATGGCGGTAATCGAGAGCATTGAGAATACGGCAGAGGTGATCATGAGCCGGAATACAGAGGCTGAAACTGAGACTGAGACTCAGGAGGAAACGCAGGCGCTTGCCAGCGTGCAGCTGGAAGCGGTCGCCGGTGAAAGCATGATTACAGCAGGCGTGCTGGATGCGTCAGGCACGGCTGTCGAGGGGCATTCATTTAAATTTTACCTTCTTTCGGGTCCGGCTGAAGATAACAGCGAGGCTGTCAGGATCCTTTCTGAATCCGGGGAAACGGCAGATGCAGGCGGACTGCAGGCTGAACAGTATGTTGATGAGGATCAGGACGGCAGGGTATCCATGGAAGGACTTGAGGCAGGAACATACACTGTTACAGTTGCAACCGAGGAAGGATTTGAGCCGGCCGGTGCTGTGCAGGCCACTGTCGTAAAGTATGAAGTTATCGAGAATATAATGGAACAGGTCGTTGAGCAGAGCAGCGAGACAGACCGTGAAGATCCGCAGAACTCAAGGCAGAACGATAAGGAGACGGAGCAGACGAGGCCGACAGCCGTGCTGCCTCCGCAGCCAGGCAGCGAGCCGGAAACGCATACGTCTCAGACGGAAACGAATGCATCTCAGACGGAAACAGCTGATGACAGTAACCGGGAAACGCTTGAAAATAAGAGCATTACGCGCTTAAAGATGGAAAATGACGAGATAGTCTACACAGCAGCCGAAAAGGGCAGCGAGACAATACCGGACAGCCAGGTGGCTGGCTGCGAGTGGGACGATGTCATTGTCGAAGGGCAGGATAATACATTTGTTCTGTCAGGCTATGTCGCACAGAAGGAAAGCGTTACCGTGTCTGATGGCGAGGCTGAGGTGATAAAGCGCATGCTTGTTCCGCAGAGCGCAGAACAGCCGGATGAAGGCGGAGATGAGACGGAAGGGCAGACAGCATCGGCGCAGACAGTATCCGCAAAAACAGCATCTTCTCAAACAGCAAGCGAAATAAGCACATCAGAACCAAAACAGCAGGAAAGCCAGACAGCTCCTTCGCAGCCGGAAACTGAAACCGGTGCGTCTGAAAAGGTGTATACTGTTTATGAACTGTCGCCTGTCATTGAAACCGTTGAGGCATATGCAGATGGATGGAACAGCAGGGACGGGAAGATGTATTACTTTGCAGATGGAAGGCTTTATACAGGCTGGCATTGGATTGAAGGAATTAATTATTATTTTAATGATAAAGGCGAACTTTCATCAAGGGTAGTTATTGATGTTTCTCACTATAACGGTTCAATCGACTGGAATGCCGTGAAATCTGCCGGAATTGATTATGCAATCATGCGTGTAGGCTACCGCGGCTGGGGAACTGCAAAGCTTGTGCTGGACAGCAAGTTTGACGAAAATATGAGAGCGGCACAGGCAGCAGGCGTAAAAGTCGGAGCTTATATCGTGACGCAGGCGGTCAACACTGCTGAAGCGGTAGAGGAGGCAAGTTTTCTTATAGAAAAATGCAGAAATTATAAAATTTCTCTGCCGTTGGCCATAGATGTGGAGTGGGCAGGAGATTCCGATGAAGAAGGCCGTGCGAACAGGCTGTCAGCCGCAGAAAGGACAGCGGTTATAAACGCTTTTGCTGAAACTGTTAAAAATGCCGGATATACGCCAATGGTGTATGCAAATAAAAACTGGATGACGAACTATATAAATGCAGGAAGCATCGTGCCGTTCTGCAAGGTATGGGTTGCGCAGTATGCAGACATAGATTGCACTACATATGGAGGGCGGTTTGACATGTGGCAGTTCAGGAGCGATGGAACGGTGTCCGGCGTTTCAGGCTATGTGGATATGAGTGCCTGGGTTTACTGATATCTTTCGCATAAAAAATTAAAATAAAAAAATAAAAACAGGACTGCCGCACACGGGAGCATATCGGTATATACTTCGCAGTGCGGCAGTCCTGTTGTCATTTTATGAATTATTTTTTAATAAGAATTCTTTCATTTTCTCAACAAAGCGGTTAATGGACTGCGTGTTGGAGGCAATGTCGGAATAAAGCTCGGAAGAATTTTTGGAAAGCTTGCCCATCTCGTTAGCTACGATCGCAAAGCCTGCGCCAGCCTCGCCTGAACGTGCGGCTTCGATAGAAGCGTTCAGCGTCAGTATGTTCTGCTTGGAAGCAATGCCCTGAAGCTGGTGAACCTTATCATTAATCACTGAAATAGATTTGATGGAATTCTTTATTTCTTCTGTCAGGCTCTCAATCAATATCTTGTCTTTGTAGCGGTAATACTCCTGTTCAACAACGATATTGACAACATCACGAAGCAGGTCAGCAGCAGCGCGGATCTCTTTTTCAGTGCGGACAGGAACTTTCTTTAACGCCTCGAGATATTTATTTTCATCAATGCCGAGTTCGCGGGCAATGGCTGCAAACTTTTCAGGATCCGGTTCAACAGGAAGAACCTGGCCGCCAACAATGCCGCCAACCTTCTGGCCTTCAACAATAATATCCGAACCGAAGTCCATCAGGCCTGCATGGCAGAAATAAGTTCCGCGGCATTCGTTGTCGCATTTGACGCAGCGCTTGTTTCCTTCTGCGCTGCCTCGGGTGTATTTCATGCAGAAGTCAGTGAAATTGCTTCCCTCGGTTATGTAGTTGCCGTCTGCATCGGTTGCAATAGCGGCGAGGCCGGTAGCATTTGAAAATTCATCTTGAATCTGCTGAAGAATACTTACATCCATAAATTCTGTGATTTTCATAAATATAGTCCTCCTTGAGTTGGAACATCTTAATTTATCCCTATTATAAAACTAAATCTCCAAAACTGCTACTAAAATTTACATAAATTAAGTTTTTTTTTTAAGTTTTATTGTGCACAAAATAGCATTTTGCCATTTTTGTGCGACACATTTGAAATACAAAATGCGGAAACTCCAAAATGTCAAATTCTGTTGAATTTAAGGAGAAAATGTGATATTTTAATATAACAGCTAATTGGAAAATTATGGAAATTATGAGGACTTTACAAATGGTGCGGGAATATCTTGAAAAGGATGTTTATGAAGCGCTCCAGGAGCGGTTCGCCTTTATTTTTCAAGAATTTGAAAATATTTATGTCTCATTTTCAGGAGGAAAAGACAGCGGTCTTTTGCTCAATTTAATTTTGGATTACCGGAATAAGCATTGCCCGGACAGGGTCATCGGCGTGTTTCACCAGGATTTTGAGGCGCAGTTTACAGTTACGACTGAGTATGTGGAGCGCACATTTGAACGCATTAAGGACGAGGTGGAGCCTTACTGGGTCTGCCTGCCAATGGCGACACGGACGGCGGTGAGCAGCTATGAGATGTACTGGTACCCGTGGGACGACAGAAAAAAAGAGGCCTGGTGCCGCGAGATGCCGGATAAGCCATATGTGATAAATTTGGAAAATAACCCGATTACAACGTATCATTACCGGATGCATCAGGAAGATCTGGCTAAGCAGTTCGGACGCTGGTACCGCATGGCGCACGACTACCGTAAGACAGTGTGCCTGCTGGGTATGCGCGCTGAGGAGTCCATGCAGCGCTACAGCGGTTTTCTCAATAAGAAAAACGGATATATGGACAGGTGCTGGATAAGCCAGCAGTTTAAGGACGTCTGGTGCGCATCGCCGCTGTATGACTGGTCAACAGACGATGTGTGGCATGCGAACTGGCTTTTCAATTATGACTATAACCGCCTGTATGACCTGTATTACATGGCTGGACTTGGGCCGACACAGATGCGTGTTGCCTCTCCGTTTAATGATTATTCTAAGGATTCGCTTAATCTGTACAGGGTGATCGACCCGCAGATCTGGGTACGCCTGGTTGGCAGGGTGCAGGGAGCCAATTTTGCCAGTATTTACGGGAAAACCAAGGCTATGGGGTACCGCAGCGTGACGCTGCCTCCGGGGCATACATGGGAATCATATACGCGTTTCCTTTTAGATACGCTTCCTGTGAGGATACGCAACAATTATGCAAGAAAATTCAATGCTTCCATGGAGTTCTGGCATAAGACAGGCGGAGGCCTGGACGAGGAGACTATCAGGGAACTGATCGAGCATGGATATCACATACGAAGGAACGGAATCTCCAATTATACCCTGAATAAAAAATCAAGAATTGTTTTTGTAGGGAAGATTCCGGATAATACAGATGATATTAAATCAACGAAGGACGTCCCAAGCTGGAAAAGAATGTGCTACTGTATCCTGAAAAATGACCATAACTGCCGTTTTATGGGTTTTGGCCTGACCCGTGAACAGCAAAAACGCATTGATATGATCAAAAAAACATATAAGAGCGTTGAGAACCTGGAAATTGGAAAATGACCGTCTGCCGGCAGGCTTAAATTATTTTTATAATCACGTGGATACATAACACAGATGTTGCATTTAGGCTTAGCGTGGAAAATGAAATTTTCATGCAGCAATTTGTGCCTGCGCGCTGCATGACACAAGGCTGCCTTTATGCGCATGATGCAGCGCGGAAATGAGGCTTAAAATGGAATATCAAAGCCCTGTTTATAACATAACAGCGGTTCCTATCGAAAAAATTAAAGCGAATAATTATAACCCTAATTCAGTAGCGCCGCCGGAAATGAAACTTTTATATGAGAGCATACGCTCGGACGGCTATACGATGCCGATCGTTTGCTATTATGATAAAACAAGTGACATATATATCATAGTAGACGGTTTTCACCGCTACCGCGTCATGCTTGAGCATGAGGATATTTATGAGCGTGAAAAAGGCATGATGCCTGTTTCTGTAATAAACAAGCCGATAGAGCAGCGCATGGCGAGCACTATCCGGCATAACCGGGCAAGGGGAACTCATAATGTGGAGCTCATGAGCAATATTGTAAAAGAACTGCATGAGCTTGGAAGGTCGGATGCGTGGATATCCAAGCATCTTGGCATGGATCGCGATGAGATACTTCGTTTAAAACAGATAACAGGACTGGCGGCGCTGTTTAAGGATCTTAATTTTGGAAAGGCATGGGAACCGTCCGAGGCAGAGGAGGAGAAACTGGACTGATAAAATTTTTTGCACAGGTTATTTTAAATTGGCAGGAATTACGTATTTTTGTAAGGCAGAATGGTTAGAATTGACAAGGCGTACACATATGAATTATACTGAAAAAGATTATTGCTTAAAGACGCAAAGAAACAAAAGTAACGTACAAAAGGGGTGTGATGTATGCACAATAATGCAGATAAAAAAACATCTAAGGCTGCAGCGTGGGTAAAAACAGATTTGAGCGGCTACCGTGTCCTGCTGGTTGATGACAATAAAAAAAACCGTGAGATTGAAGGAGAGATACTAAAAGATGCCGGTGTTATGGTAGAACTGGCAGCCAACGGAAGGGAGGCTGTCCGAATGGTGCAGGAATCACCGGAGGGATATTACCATGCTATTCTGATGGATATTCAGATGCCTGTGATGAATGGGCATGAGGCCTCGCTTGCAATTCGTGCCATGGACAGGCAGGACGCAAAAAAACTGCCGATTATCGCAGTGACGGCAAGCACGATGATGCGCGAAAGGCAGGCAATGATGAAAAACGGCATGAATGCATATGTTGCAAAGCCGCTGGATATTGATATTTTTCTGGAGGTTCTTGCATCATGCCTGCGGCTCGCAGAGGGACTGGCATAGCCGGATTGGAAACAGCCTGATTGAAATAATTTGAAATGATATGATTTTAATGATTTCTCCAGACGTGCGGCAGTTATTTTTTTAATAAAGGAAGGCTATAGTTCATGGAAACACGAACGATTTTAAAAAATAAATATTATCTTTATATGACCGAATTTTTTTCGGGCATGGCTGTAATGGCTGTAGAATTAGGCGCGAGCAGACTGCTGGCGCCGTATTTTAGTTCTTCGCAGATCGTCTGGACGATAATAATTGGCACGATCATGATTGCGATGGCGCTCGGCAATATCTGGGGCGGCCGGACGGCTGACAAAAATCCGGATCCTGACAGGCTCTATGGCCGGATATTGGTTGCGGCAGTATGGATCGCGGCGATCCCGGTTCTTGGAAAGTATATCATACTTGCCATTTCTGCTGTGCTTGTGTTGACGGTCAGCCGAAATTTTCTGATAATAGCTTCATTTTTGGCATGCATGGCAATATTTGTCTATCCGCTGTTTTTGCTGGGGACGGTTACGCCGTCACTGGTCAAATATACAGTAGACAGCCTTGATGACAGCGGCCGGACGGTTGGGACGCTGGGCGCATTTAATACCATAGGCAGTATTTTGGGGACATTTCTGCCTACATTTGTGACCATTCCGGCTGTTGGCACGGCTGCGACATTTTTGATTTTTTCGGGAATTTTGCTGCTGCTTGGCATTTTGTATTTTATCAGCAGCAAAGCAAAGCTGGCAAAGAGCATCGCAGCGGCCATGCTGTTTGCATTATGTTCGGTGCTCGGCAGCTCAGACAGTTTTGCTTTTTGGGATAAATCGCTGGTCTACGAGGGAGAATCGGTGTATAATTATTTACAGGTGCGTGAAGATGCCAGGAGCGTGATTTTATATACAAATGTCCTTTTCGGCGTGCAGTCCATCAAAATGAAAGAGGATTCGCTGACAGGCATGTATTATGATTATGCGCTGGCTGCGCCTGCCATGGCAGGCAGATCTTTTGAAAACCGGCAGGAGCTTCTTGTGCTTGGCATGGGTACGGGGACGTATGCATCGCAGTGCCGCAGGTATTTTGACGGTATTTCAATAGAAGGCGTTGAAATTGATGACAAGATAACAAAGCTGGCTTACAAATATTTCAGCCTGCCGGAAGATATCCCGGTAGCGGCTTATGACGGAAGAGCATATCTGGCGGCTGTCGATAAAAAATATGATGTGATCATGGTGGACGCCTATCAGGATATAACTATTCCGTTCCAGATGTCCACGGCGGAATTTTTTACGCTGGTAAAGCAGCATCTCACAGAGAATGGCGTTATGGTGGTCAATATGAACATGCATACCGAAGAAGAGGGAAATATAAACGCCTGCCTGTCAGATACGATTGCAAATGTGTTTGGTAATGTGTATACTGTTGATGTAGCAGGAACAACAAACAGGGAACTGTTTGCCTCTGACAATGGCAATATGATGCAGGACTTTAAAGAAAATATCCGGTCTGTAAAAGATGCAGAGCTGAAACGCATGCTGAATAAAGTTTTTCTTGAAGCAAATGCCTATACGGGAGGAAAATTTCTGCTGACAGACGACAGGGCGCCTGTGGAACTGCTGGGAATGCAGGTCATAGACTCCCTTATTGAAGATGAGCTTGCGTATTACAGAGAATTGTTTAAAAAAGAGGGAATTAAAGGACTGCTGGAAGATGCTGC
The DNA here is from genome assembly GCA_947628875.1 of uncultured Lachnospira sp. Lineage (GTDB taxonomy): Bacteria > Bacillota > Clostridia > Lachnospirales > Lachnospiraceae > Lachnospira. The sequence goes on along the minus strand of CANRBP010000026.1, from coordinate 2,460 downwards.
ACTGTGAATTATGGAGGAATTTTTTAAATGAATAAGCAGTTGAGGGAAGTGTGCGTAGCAGGCGGCATAGATTATGACGCGGCAATGGAACGTTTTTTTGACGATGAAGATATGTATATTGAATTTCTTGAAAAATTCATTGAAGATGACACGCTTGGGCGGATTCAGGCATTTGCGGAGGCTGGCGATGCCGGACAGGCATTTGAGGCGGCGCACAAGTTTAAAGGCGTATGTGCAAATTTAAGCCTTGTTTCAATAAATGCCGTTCTCGATCCTATGGTGGAAGTGCTGCGCAGAGGCTCTATGGAAGGCGTTTCGGAGACTGTAAAGGAACTTTCGGCTGTCTGTGAAAAAATGTCCGGAACCATACGGAAAGCCTGCGAGGCGTACAAACAGCAGGCATAGCGCTGAAACAGACGCGGAATATCCTGGTTAACAGGTTTTAATATGGAGAACAAACTGCATATGAAAATAATGTTTATTTCCCTTGGGTGTGATAAAAATCTTGTTGATACTGAGCAGATGATGGGCATTCTCAGGGACAGGGGGTTTGAATTTACAGATGACGAGGAGCAGGCTGATGCAATAGTTATCAACACATGCTGTTTTATACATGATGCCAAACAGGAAAGCATAGATACGATTTTGGAGATGGCGGCGCTTAAAGAGCGCGGCCGGTGCAGGGCGCTGGTTGTGACGGGCTGTCTTGCGCAGCGTTACAGAAATGAGATGCTTGAGGAGATACCGGAGGTAGATGCGCTGCTTGGCACGTCATCTGGCGATAAAATTGCAGAGGCCGTTATTTCCGTGCTTGATGGAAAAGGGTATCAGGCTGTCGATGATACAGACAGAATGGTAAGGACAGACAGCAGGCGCATAGTGACAACGGGAGGCTATTACGAGTACCTTAAAATTGCGGAAGGGTGCGACAAGTGCTGTACATACTGCGTTATACCGGCTGTCAGGGGGCGGTATCGGAGCTATCCGATGGAATATCTGCTTGATCAGGCAAAGCAGCTCGTTGACGGCGGCACGCGTGAGCTTATTCTGGTAGCTCAGGAAACAACGCTTTACGGAACCGATATATACGGGGAAAAGTTACTGCACGTTCTCGTGAAAAAGCTCGCGCAGCTTGAAGGCCTCGAATGGATACGCATATTGTATTGCTATCCGGAGGAAATTTATGATGAGCTGATAGATGTGATCAAAAACGAGCCGAAAGTCTGCCATTATCTTGATATGCCGATACAGCACGCTTCTGATGCTGTCCTGAAGCGAATGGGACGGCGGACGACAAAGAGCGAGCTGGCAGACAAGATAAGCAGGCTTCGCAGGGAGATTCCGGACATTGCGCTCAGGACAACGCTTATCACAGGCTTCCCTGGGGAGACAGAGGAAGATTTTGAAGAACTTGCGGCTTTTGTTGATGAAATGGAATTTGACCGGCTTGGCGTTTTTACATACTCAAGGGAGGAAGGGACGCCGGCAGCCGGAATGCCGGATCAGGTCGCGGAGGAAGTCAGCATAAGGCGGCGCGATGAACTGATGCAGCTTCAGCAGGAAATTTCTATGGACAGGGCGGAAAGCCGTATCGGACAGATACTATCCTGCATGGTTGAGGGCAGGCTTGAAGATGATGGAGTCTATGTCGCACGCTCATATATGGATGCGCCGGAGGTTGACGGACTTGTATTTATAGATACAGATGCGGAACTGATGTCAGGCGACATTGTAAAAGTGCTTGTGGACGGCGCAACGGAATATGACTTGACCGGAACGCTGGTACAGGACGATGCACATGATGAAATATAGCAGGATTATTCCAAATGGAGGGATTATGAATTTACCCAATAAATTAACGATATTGAGAACGGTTATGATTCCGTTTTTTCTTATATTTTTGTATACAGACTTCTGGGGGAGCGGCAACAGGATCATTGCGGTATTGATATTTATCTGCGCGAGCCTGACCGACATGCTGGACGGCAAGATTGCCAGAAAATATAATCTTGTGACGAACTTCGGGAAGTTTATGGATCCGCTGGCGGATAAACTGCTGGTATGTTCGGCGCTGATCGCGCTTGTTGACCTTGGCAGAATAGCTGCCTGGATCGTTATCATTATCATTGCGAGGGAGTTCATAATCAGCGGTTTTCGCCTTGTAGCATCTGATAACGGAGTTGTGATAGCCGCAAGCTACTGGGGAAAATTTAAGACAGCATTCCAGATGCTGATGATAATCGTGCTGGCATTGGAACTTCATATTCCTTATATTGGCATTGTTGAATCTGTGCTTGTCTATGCGGCGCTTGCGCTGACGCTGATATCTCTTGCGGATTATATTGCTAAAAATTATAAAGTTTTTGCGGAGGGTTCTTCTAAATGAGCGGTACGGCAGTGCAGGAGGTGGTCGGCCTCCTTCGTGAACGGTCTATGACGGCAGCTACGGCCGAGTCATGT
>CANRBP010000025.1 GCA_947628875.1 uncultured Lachnospira sp. | reverse complement strand
TACGGATCCGTTGAACGCGCGTGTATCTTATCATCTACCAAATGATGCAGTTTAAGGTAATGCATGAAACCGATCGTTACCGGACTGTCAAAATATTCGCCTGTGCGCCCGTCACGCAGCCTTACCTTTCCGTCACGGCCGATAGGAACGCCTTTCCACTCTTCTCTATGCGCTTTATTGGCATCCAGATAGTCAAACACTTCCGGAACCAGTGAATCTTTATATTTTGCAGCAAATTCATCCCACTCCAGGTTGGCATAATCATTTGCCAGATCCAGCGTGTCCATGATGTCATTCTCATCTGCTCCGTCAAAGACAGGCGTTGATACATTAAAACCAAGAACCTTCGCCGCAAGGCTTAAATGTATTTCCAGCACCTGGCCTATATTCATGCGCGAAGGCACGCCAAGCGGATTAAGCACGATATCCAGCGGACGCCCGTTCGGCAAAAACGGCATATCCTCGACAGGGAGCACCCTGGACACAACGCCCTTGTTGCCGTGACGTCCGGCCATTTTGTCGCCTACTGAAATCTTTCTCTTCTGCGCTATATAAATACGTACCGACTTGCTGACGCCAGGAGCCAGCTCATCTCCGTTTTCCCTTGTAAATGTCTTTACTGCTACAACAATGCCGTATTCGCCATGCGGCACTTTCAGCGAAGTATCGCGCACTTCCCTTGCCTTTTCGCCAAAGATAGCGCGCAGCAGCCGTTCCTCCGCCGTCAGCTCAGTCTCGCCCTTTGGCGTAACCTTGCCGACCAGCACATCACCGGCACGAACCTCCGCGCCAATGCGGATAATGCCGTTCTCATCAAGATCCTTGATGGCCTCGCTGCTGGCAGACGGAATATCCCTTGTAATCTCCTCAGGTCCAAGCTTGGTATCCCTTGCCTCTGTCTCATATTCCTCAATATGGATAGATGTATATACATCATCTCTTACAAGGCGCTCGCTGAGCAGTACAGCATCTTCGTAATTATAACCTTCCCATGTCATGAAGCCTATCAGCGGATTCTTTCCAAGCGCTATCTCGCCTTGTGCCGTTGACGGGCCGTCTGCAATGACATCGCCTGCCTGCACTGTGTCACCCTTAAAGACGATCGGACGCTGGTTGTAGCAGTTGCTCTGGTTGCTCCTTGCAAATTTCGTAAGCTTATACTCATGAACCTTGCCTTCATTGCTGCGTATGACAATTTTGCTGGATTCCGATAAAATAACCGTACCAGACTCCTCTGCCACCACGCAGACGCCTGAGTCGATTGCCGCTTTGTTCTCTATTCCCGTACCTATAACCGGCGCCTCTGTCGTCAGCAGCGGCACTGCCTGACGCTGCATGTTTGAACCCATAAGCGCACGGTTTGCATCGTCATTCTGCAGAAACGGAATCATCGATGTAGCCACCGAAAATACCATTTTCGGGGACACATCCATCAAATCTATCAAACTCTTGTCAAATTCAGAAGTTTCGTCCCTGTAACGGCCGGAAACGGTATTTTTTACAAAATGCCCTTCCTCGTCAATTTCGGCATTAGCCTGCGCAACATGGTAATCATCTTCTTCGTCCGCAGTAAAATACCGCACTTCATCAGTCACGCGCGGATTCTTCGGGTCAGTTTTATCAACCAGGCGGTATGGAGCTTCCACAAAACCATACTCATTTATCCTGGCATATGACGCCAGCGAGTTTATCAATCCGATGTTAGGTCCTTCTGGCGTCTCAATAGGGCACATTCTGCCATAATGCGTGTAATGCACATCGCGGACCTCAAACCCGGCGCGATCCCTTGAAAGTCCGCCAGGGCCGAGCGCGGAAAGCCTTCTTTTATGAGTCAGCTCGCCAAGCGGATTATTCTGATCCATAAACTGTGACAGCTGCGAACTGCCGAAAAACTCTTTGATAGCCGCCGTCACAGGCTTTATATTAATCAGAGACTGTGGCGATATCCCGCTCAGATCCTGCGTTGACATGCGCTCACGAACCACACGCTCCATTCTGGAAATGCCGATTCTAAACTGGTTCTGCAGCAGTTCGCCGACTGCGCGGATACGGCGGTTGCCCAAATGGTCAATGTCGTCCTTTGTGCCGACGCCATACTCAAGATGAATATTATAGTTAACTGAGGCAATAATATCTTCTACCGTGATATGCTTTGGTATCAGATCGCCGATATTTTTGCTTATCGCCTCTTTAACAGCTTCAAGTCCTTCATTTTCTGCAAGGATCTGGCTTAGCACAGGATAGAATACCGGCTCTGTAACGCCTAAACTGCGCGCCTCCTCCTTTGTGATATCAACCCATTTCGTAATATCAACTGCCATGTTGGAAAGTATTTTTACACGCCTGTTTACCACAACGCCATCGTTGCCTCTGATCTCGACATTTAAAAATACCGCCGGAACAGCTGCGTCCTGGATTTTCTGCGCAGTTTCGCGATCAAGCTTGTCACCTGCATGCGCAAGCAGGACACCTTCCGAATCCAGCACATCATCAGCCAGTATATGGCCAGCCAGCCTGTTTCTGAATGAAAGTTTTTTGTTGAATTTATATCTGCCGACCTTAGCCAGGTCATATCTTCTCGGGTCAAAAAACATGCCCGATATAAGGGATTCTGCACTATCAACGGCCAACGGCTCGCCCGGCCTGAGCTTTTTATAAAGTTCCAGAATACCTTCCTGGTAATTGGTTGATGTATCCTTCTCCATGGTTGCCAGGAGTTTTGGTTCTTCACCAAAAATATCCAAAATCTCAGCATTTGTTCCAAAACCAAGGGCACGGATCAGAACAGTGACAGGAACTTTTTTATTTCTGTCAACTTTGACATAGAATACGTTGTTTGCGTCTGTCTCATACTCCAGCCATGCGCCCCTGTTCGGGATCACCTGGCTTGAATACAGGAAAATCTTGCCATATTTATCCTTCTGTATATCATAATATATACCAGGCGAACGCACCAGCTGGCTGACGATTACTCTCTCCGCGCCATTGATCACGAAAGTACCTGTTTTTGTCATCAGTGGAAGATCACCCATAAAAATCTCATGTTCACTGATATCTTCGCTTTCCTTATTGTGAAGCCTGACTCTGACTTTAAGAGGTGCTGCGTATGTAGCATCTCTCTCCTTGCATTCTTCAATTGAATACTTGACTTCATCTTCACATAATGAAAAATCTACAAATTCAAGGCTGAGCCTGCCATTGTAATCTGCAATCGGCGAGATGTCATCAAAAACTTCTTTCAAGCCTTCATCTAAGAACCACTGGTATGAATCCTGCTGCACTTCGATGAGGTTTGGCATGTCAAGAACTTCTTTTCTTCTGGAATAGCTCATCCTGATGTTCTTGCCTGATTTTATTGGACGTATTCTGCTCTTCTCCATTGATGTTTCACCCCTTGTGTTTATTTTTTATTTGAATATTAAATATGCTATACCGCAAATAGGCATAGACATACCACAATAGTGCATTGTCCATAATATCACAATCATTATGACATGTCAACCATATTTTTCCTTGAGTTTCCGCATTTTCTATTTTGCCTGTGCCAAAAACACAAATTGCAGAATCATTTTCCATATGGCAGCAAAAAAAGATATGCAGCCATACCGCGTATGTACTGCATATCCCTGCTTTTATTTGAAGTATTGTTTTTTTCTGCCTGTAAAATTCAAGATTACTTCAATGTAACCTTAGCTCCCTCAGCCTCAAGTTTCTTCTTGATCTCCTCAGCTTCTTCCTTAGGAGCTGCTTCCTTGATAACCTTAGGCGCGCCGTCAACAACGTCCTTTGCTTCCTTCAAGCCGAGGCCTGTGATCTCGCGCACTGCCTTGATAACCTTAACTTTGTTTGCGCCTGCCTCTGTAAGCTCTACGTCAAACTCTGTTTTCTCCTCTGCTGCATCTGCTGCACCTGCGCCTGCCTGTGCTACAACAACGCCTGCTGCTGCAGAAACGCCAAACTCTTCCTCGCAAGCCTTAACGAGGTCGTTAAGCTCTATTACTGTTAAGCCTTTAATAACATCAATAATTTCCTGTGTAGTCATTGTATGTTTCTCCTTCTATTTTTAAATATTGGGACTATGCCCTTTGATAATGCTGCTTATTAAGCAACCTCTTCGCTCTTCTCAGCGATCTGCTTAATAACACGAGCAAAGTTTGTAATTGGGGACTGAATGCTTCCAAGGAACTTGGACAGCAGCTCTTCCCTTGACGGAATGTTTGCGATTGCCTGAATCCCGGCTGCATCATAATAATCGCCCTCAACAACGCCGCACTTCATCTCAAGCGCCTCTGCCGTCTTAGCAAAGTTATTCAGGATCCTTGCCGGTGCTGTAGCATCTGTCGCACTGATTGCAATCGCTGTCGGTCCTTCAAGCTGATCAGATATCGGCTCATACTGCGTTCCGGCAATCGCTCTCTTAACCAGCGTATTTTTATAGACCTTGTAAACGATTCCTGCTTCCCTGAGCTGTTTGCGCAGCTGAGTATCCTGCTCAACCGTCAGGCCGCAGTAGTCAGCCACAACAACGCCCTTGGCATCGTTTAAATATCCTGCGATCTCATCTACGATCGGCTGTTTCAGTTCTACCTTTGCCATGAATTTATTACCTCCTGTTAGATTTTTTGCCCGGATATCATGCCGGGGAATCCCCGGCCTGCCAATCAGTTGGGAATAACCATTCAAAAAGTCCTCCCGCCAAACGACAGGAGGACTGTTATCTCAATCAAACCTGCGCATATGCACAGGATATCCTCGGCAGGCGTATTACCTTTAACCCTCTCGGGACCAGCTGTCTTAGGCAAAATTATAAACCGCGCTTTACGCGCATTGATAGTATACTATCAACATATATAGGTTGTCAATCGTTTTTTGAAGATAAATCAGCCTGCATATTTTGCAGGATTTACCTTAACGCTCGGTCCCATTGTAGAGCTGAGCGCAATGCTCTTCAAATACTGCCCTTTTAATGATGAAGGCTTTGCCTTAACGATTGCATCCATAACAGCCTGGAAGTTGTCTGATAACTGTTCTTCAGTAAATGAAGCTTTACCAATTGGCACGTGAATAATGTTTGTTTTATCAAGCCTGTACTCGATCTTACCAGCCTTGATATCATTAACAGCTTTTGTTACATCCATTGTAACTGTACCGGCCTTCGGGTTCGGCATTAATCCCTTCGGTCCAAGTACGCGTCCCAGACGGCCAACAACACCCATCATATCCGGAGTTGCAACAACGACATCAAAATCAAACCAGTTGTCGTTCTGTATCTTCGGGATCAGTTCCTCTCCGCCAACATGATCTGCACCAGCTGCCTCAGCCTCATCGGCCTTAGCGCCCTTTGCAAATACCAGCACCTTAACAGTCTTTCCTGTGCCATGCGGCAGAATGACTGCGCCTCTGATCTGCTGTTCTGCATGGCGTCCGTCACAGCCTGTCCTGATATGCGCCTCAACTGTCTCATCAAACTTGGCTACAGTACACTTTTTGACAAGGGCAACGGCATCTGCTGCTTCATATAATGCTGAGCGGTCAATGTTCTTGGCTGCCTCAACGTATTTCTTTCCTCTTTTCATGTTTAAAAACCTCCTAGTGGTGTTATCGGAAGGGTTGACTTTCCTCCCACATATTTCCATTTCAAAACAAACTGCTGCCGCAGATATTTCATTAATCCTCCACAACAATACCCATGCTCTTTGCTGTGCCTTCGATCATGGACATTGCAGCTTCAACAGATGCAGCATTTAAATCCGGCATTTTCAGCTCGGCAATCTTCTGAACCTCGGATCTCTTGATCTTTGCGACCTTATTCTTGTTTGGCACGCCCGATCCGGATTTGATATTGCAGGCTTTTTTGAGCAAAACAGCAGCTGGCGGCGTCTTTGTGATAAAGCTGAAACTCCTGTCAGCATAAACCGTGATGACAACCGGGATAATCAGATCTCCCTGGTCAGCCGTTTTTGCATTAAACTGTTTTGTAAATTCTACAATATTGACGCCATGCTGGCCAAGCGCCGGACCAACCGGTGGCGCTGGCGTTGCCTTGCCAGCAGGAATCTGCAACTTAATATAACCTGTAACTTTCTTTGCCATTTTAGGCACCTCCTAAATATAATGTGGTAATTGGCGGCTCATGCCTGTCTTTCCCATGAAGCCTCCCACGTCCGTATAAGAACGAACCTGCAAATGTTACATCAGCTTCACATCTGTAAAGCTGATCTCAACCGGTGTTTCACGGCCGAACATCTCAACATTAATCGTAAGGCACTGCTTACTGTCATTAATGCCTGTAATCTCCCCAACTGTATTTTCCCATGCACCCGAAAGGATCATTACCTTGTCGCCGATCTTTCCGGCAAACTGTACGATCGGTTTCTGCGCTTCCTCGCCCGGCATCATAATGCCAAGCGCTTTGATTTCAGTTGGCGTCAACGGCACTGGCTTGGAACCAGGACCCACAAAACCGGTTACACCGCGCGTATTACGAACAACATACCAGCTGTCATCGTTCATAACCATATTGATCAGCACATAGCCAGGAAACATTTTTTTCTGAGCAGACTTCTTTCCGCCATTTTTGATTTCAACAACCGTCTCAAGCGGAACGATAACTTCAAGAACCTGATCCTGCAGATTCCTGTTTATCACTGTCTTCTCAATATTTGCCTTGACTTTGTTTTCGTAACCCGAATACGTATGAACTACATACCATTTTGCTTCGTCCATTTAATCACCTTTTCCTTACTTTACTAAGAATTCAATACCAAAACGGATGATTAAATCCGCAATGAATATGAGCACACCTAATAATACGGATATAACTAAAACAGCAACGGTTTGTTTCGTAAGTGATTTCCGATCCGGCCAGATAATTTTGGAAAATTCTGCCTTTAAGCCTTTAAACCAGCTTGCTTTCTGCTTTTTTTCCTTAACAGTCCCACCCATTGTTCCACCTCACTGTTTTTACTACTTTGTTTCCTTGTGTAATGTGTGTGATCTACAGAACCTGCAATACTTTTTGATTTCCATTCTGTCAGGATGCGTTTTCTTGTCCTTTGTAGTGTTGTAATTACGCTGTTTACACTCTGTACATGCCAATGTTATCTTAACGCGCACAACTTCCACCTCCATTATTTATTTTTGTGTCGGCTTTTTTTAGGCATAAAAAAAAGACCTCTTCCATAGCCAATTTACTATAGCACAGTCTGAATCGTCACGTCAATATTTTTTTCTTGAGTTTTATGTTTTATCTGTGCCAAACGGGCATGCTCAAGTTTTCTGCGTGAGTTTAAACTCAATTTTTTGCAAAATACCACGTGACATTTCCTGCTTTTTCCTATATAATAAACTTATATTATTATGTTTAACTTGGAAAATGGAGTTTCCTATAGTTTTGGCTTTTTTGATGATAACAAACATGGAGGTGATTGTTCATGATCAGCAATGCATACAGCTATTATATGACTCAGTATGGCAACCGCATCCACAGCAAGTATGATACCCATACAAAGATACAGCTGAGGCGTGCGTCAGGCAAAGTACTGAAAGTCAACAGCCAGACTCCTTCCTATAAGATCGATTTTTCGGTTGCTGCCCAGAAATATGCAATCGACTTAAAAGAGCATGCGCGCGAGCTGAGCTATATCGCCCAGGATCTGTCAGATGATGACAATGGCCAGATGACTTTCCGCAAGTCTGCGCAGTCAACCGATCCTGCTGTCGCATCAGCAGAATATATCGGCGATGGCAGTACATCTGATCTTCCTTCAATGGATATAGTTATATCCCGGCTGGCTGAAAGCCAGGTCAACACAGGCAATTTCCTGCCTTCCGGAGGCATAAGCCTTGCGGCAGGTTCCTATGCCTTTGACCTGAACATTAACAACCTGACCTATGAATTTCAGTTTAATGTGAGCGATGGCGACTCCAATGAGGATATTCAAAAGAAAATATCCCGGCTTATCAACCGCTCAAACATCGGGCTTACCGCCTCGGTGATTTCTGACGGTTCCGGCAGCAGCGCCATTTCTATCGCATCGAATGCAACAGGCGTAACCGGCATCCGCCCGACCATTTTCAATATCGAATCAAGCGATGCGAAAATGATATCAACGCTCGGACTTTCCAACGTGAGCCAATATCCGTCAAACGCGGTTTTCACGGTTAACGGCGAACAGAATACATCGGCATCAAACCATATCGCCGTTGGAAAGACGTTTCTGGTGAACTTAAACAGCGTCAGCGCAGGCGGCGAACCGACAACCATAAGCCTGAGCACTGACGGAGATGCAATGATGGACAGCATACATGAATTGTTTGACGGCTACAACAGCCTTGTCTCCATCGCCTCGAACCGCGAAAATGACCGTTTCAGCGGCAATGACCGGCTGCGCAGGGAATTTACAAACATGACCAGGGCATATCAGTATACGCTCAACAGCAGCGGGCTCGGCGTTGAAAAAGATGGTTCTGTCCGCGTGGATAATAATAATATTCTTGAAGCTATTGGAACAAGCTCGTTAAGCGAGATTTTTTCAGGACTTAATGATTTTAAGAATGCCATACAGCGCAAGGCGGAAGATATTGCGATCAACCCAATGAGCTATGTAAATAACAAGATAATTTCCTACAAAAACCCGAACCGCCAGTTTTCAGACCCATATAACCTTTCCGCATATACCGGAATGATGTTTAACGGCTATTGTTAAGATGTTTTTTATAAAAAAGCCGCCACTCTAAAGAATATAAGCGCAATATAATATCATTGCATGCTTAATCTTTATTGTGACGGTCTTTTTTTATGCCGAATAATCTGATATATTTTCTCCGGTATCAGCCGATGGCCTGAGCCACCTTTTTTTCCGCTTCTTTCTGGAACTGCTCGACAAACTCAAGTATATGGCCAAACGCTTCTGCACGAGCCTGGTCGTCCTGATCTTCGTTTGCCTTGTTGAGCATCTTGACAAAGCCGTTGACAGCCGCCTGATCTATAACCTCACCTGACTCATTGATCCAGCCGGCCGTACCGTTGTACACTTCAAAAATCCAGTTCAGGCCTTCCATTATGCTGTTCATATATTCGTCTGTATCTTCCTGCCTGTTTCCTGACAATTCTTCTATCACAATGCGAATTGCCTTTATTATCTTACCGCAATACGGTACTGCTGTCTCCAGCGCTTCCGCCTGCTGCGCGCGTAATGCCTCCATGCCTGTTCTCCGTTTCCTGATATTTATTTAGCCTTATACAGCTAATATATATATCGGCGGCTTGTCAGATTAGTTAACGGCCTGATAAAAAATATGGCCAAAAATGTTTTCTATTCCGCCTTCCCTGCAATCAGCTCTTCAAGCGAAGCCTCATCGATGCTTCCGTCCGGCGTCCTTGGCAGCGCCCTGTCAAGCACATGGATTTTCTGTATCTCCCAGCGGAAGCCTTTCTGTTCATTATATTGGCGGACTTTGCGCCGTATCCGCTCCGCCTCAGCCTTCCGGTCGATCGGAACAGCCACGGCGGTAAGCCTGCCATCATACAGCGCAACATAGCTCTCTGCTATGCCGCTCAGCGCCGCCACCTCGTCATTGATAACCTGCTTGCAGATTTTTTCGCCTGTCTGAAGCAGCAATATAGCCGGATTACGCCTGTCAATGGCCAGCCGCCCATCGCCAGTCAGATGGCCTTTATCGCCGGTATGAAACATTCCGTTCTCAAGCACGCGCGCATTAGCCTGTTCATCTCCGTAATATCCCTGCATAACGCAGCTGCTCCGGACAAGTATCTCGCCATCAGCGGCAATTTCAACAGAATCACTGCCATACAGCTCATATCCTGATGCCGAATCCCTGTTTAAAGCCACACAGCAGGCGCATTCATCTGTCCCATAAACCGTATATACCTCAAGCCCCCTCTGCCTCAGAATGTCTGGCAGAGCGTCCTCGCCGGCTATATTGTTTAGTATTATCATGCGCAGGCTGTCATTAAAAGCGCGTATTTTTTTCAAATATTTGACCATTGACAGATTTGCCGGCAAAATTGTAGGCTCATAATAATATGTATCCGAATCCATATGGCGCAGTCCCCTGCCGATGCACAGATATACGCCGCTGTACAAAGGAAAAATCAAGCCATATATAAAGCCGAACACGTGATCAACCGGTATCTGGGTCAGCATCCTGTCCTGCTCTCTGCACCGGCACAGACGGCTGATGGAGTCTGCGGCATTAAGCACATTAGACGGCGTCAGCACGACCGCCTTATCTTCCTCCTCGCCGGTAGCTGTAAATGCCAGAATATTGCCCTCTTGCGTCCCCGTATCATAGGAAAGCCCATCGACATTGTCCTGATCCGCATTCGGGATAACAACGGCATGCGCATCAGAAAGTATGTACTGGTTCGTAGAACATAAAATATAATCCACGCCTACCTTTGCAAGCATCTTCTCCCTGGCTTCCTGCTGCCAGAAAAAGTTTACCAGGACTATATCTTTTCCGGCAAGCAGCGTGCCAAACAGGTTTACGATCCAGCGGTACGATGCCGGTCCGTAAATAGCGATTTTCCTGCCCTCAAAGCGCTGCAGATGCAGCGCCTTTTTGACTGCATCCTCAAAAAGCCTGTTATAGCTGACCTCGTAAGTATCATAAAGTATGGCCGTTTTATCGCCATATTTTTCAGCATTTTCCTTCAGCATATTATAAAAAGACATTTCTTTTTGCATACCCTTATCCCTATTCCTTCCGTATCCCGACAGGATCAACTTTTGTTCATTATACCACCTGCATGCGCCGCCGCGCAACGTGTGATACTATTGTAACACAGGAATTTTTAATTGCCAATGCACAGGTTTTGTTTTACAATATTTGTATATATTGCTGCGTTCGTTCGCCGCAGGATAGGAGGAACAGGATCCGCATGTCCATGAAGATTTTTATTTACCGTTACGGCAGCATCTGTGAACCGGACATAATTGAGGCTTTCGGCCGGCTCGGCTTTTCGGTTGATGAGGAGACAATTGAAATTTACAACAAAAATCTCTACCCGGCTGAGTGCGTAAAACATGTCTCACCGCGCCTGATTAGCGGCGGATACTCCTTCGTATTTACCATTAATTTTTTCCCTTGGCTTTCTGACGTATGCAGCATCATGAAACTGCCCTACCTCAGCCTTATCGTGGACAGTCCGGTGCTTGAGCTGTATTCGGAGGCTCTTAAAAACAGCTGCAACCGCGTTTTTCTTTTTGACCGCGCCCTCTTCAATGAATTTGCTCACGTCAACCCCGGGCATATTTTCCATCTCCCCCTCGCTGCAAACACAGCCAGGAATGACCGCGTGATCCGCAGCGCAAGCGCAGCCACGCGCAAGCGCTTTGCAAGCGACATCTCCTTTATCGGTTCCACATACGAGGAAAAATGCCCTTTTAACCGTGCCAAACTGCCCGACTTTGAACGCGGCTATGCAAACGGCTTGATTGAAGCTCAGCTCAAAGTATACGGATATAATTTTATTGAAGATGTAATCTCAGACTCATTTGCAGAAACATTTCTGGAATGCACGCCCGGCTCCTATCGCTTTCCTCCGGGTTATAACGGCAGCCTCCGCGCGGTTGTCGCGCAGCTGTACCTAAGCGTAAAAGTCGCCGAACAGGAACGCCTGCGCGCCCTGAAAATGCTGTCTGACTCTTTTAGCGTAGATATTTATACGGGCAGCGATACAAGCAGCATGCCAAACATACATAACCGCGGTTTTGCGCGTTCTATTGATGAAATGCCTGTCATATTCAACCAAAGCCGCATCAATCTTAATATTACCGCCAAATCCATCAGGTCAGGCCTCTCTCTGCGGATATTTGACGTACTTGGCTGCGGAGGTTTCCTGATAACCAACTATCAGGCCGAGATTCCGGAGCTGTTTGAACCCGGAAAAGATCTGGTTATGTATGACAGCCTGGAAAATCTGCACGAGCTCTGCGCATATTACCTTGAACATGAAGACGAGCGCCGTGCTATTGCCCAAAACGGCTATGAAAAGGTAAAGCAGCTGCACACATATGATATCCGCCTGCTGGAAATGCTCAACCTGGCTTTTGCGGCTCAAACCGCAGGAAATTGAGGCGCAGAAAATGCGCAGAAATGAGGCATAAGTTGAATATATTGATATTTGAATGGAAAGATTTCGGAATTGAAGATGTTCGCGAAACACTGGAATATTTAGGCCATAAATCCAGATGCATCTCCACCGAATTGGTAAAAGACCGCGTCAGCAGTGAATTTGACGCGCTTTTTGAGCAGGCCTTTGATAATGGCAATTATGACTGCGTTTTCAGTTTTAATTACTGCCCGATCCTCTCCAATAACTGCAACAAAAGAAAAATCCCATATATCGCTTTTGTTTATGACAGTCCGCTTGTCGCGCTTTACTCATATACGATAATTAACCCATGTAATTACGTATTTATATTTGACAAAGCGCAATACCTTGACCTGAAAAAAGAAGGCATACAGACAGTCTATTACGCTCCGCTCGCCGTCAACACAAGGCGCATAAGGCGGCAGCTTGCAGGCGGCAGCAGATACGGCAATGAAGTTTCTTTTGTAGGGTCTATGTATAACGAAAAGCATAACCTTTTTGACCGTTTTAAGAATCTCCCGGATTTTGTCTCGGGGTATCTTGATGCCATTATGGATGCGCAGCTCAAAGTTTATGGTTACTATTTCATCGAAGAACTTTTATCGCCGGATATTGTAAGCGCGCTGCAGGAAAGCGTCCCGGTCAGTCCTAACCGTGATGGCGTTGAGACTGTCACATATCTGTACGCCTATTATTTCATAGCGCGCAAACTGGCCGCCATTGAACGCAGGGAACTGCTGTCGGCGGTGTCCGAACGCTTCAGCACAACGCTGTATACGCCCAATCCTACGCCGGAGCTGAAACATATACGCAACATGGGGCCTGTCGATTATTACAATGACATGCCTTACATTTTCGCAGGCAGCCGCATCAACCTAAATATCTCGCTGCGCAGCATCCGTTCAGGAATACCGCTTCGCGCCATGGACATCATGGGTTCCGGAGGTTTCCTGCTCTCCAATTACCAGGCTGATTTTTACGATTTTTTTGTGCCCGGCGAGGATCTGGTTCTTTTTGAATCCAAAAATGACATGCTGGACAAATGCGCATATTATCTGTCTCATGATGCAGAGCGCCGCCAGATTGCCGCAAACGCCCTTGGCAAAATAGAAGAAAGGCACACCTATGAGGTGCGCCTTAAAGAAATATTTGATATTGTCTGGAACAACTCACGGTAGGCTTTATTATGCATCCGGAAATATTTTCCGTATCCTGTCGTCAAAATTAAAAGCTTCACAGATGATATCATGCCCGCGCTGCACAATGGCTTTTCTCTCGCTTTCATGCGAGAGATAGTACTTGGTTTTTTCCACCAGATCACGGATATCCTGGTAAATCACGATATCATGATCCGTTTCAAAATATTCCAGCATCTCAGCCTGCAGATTGCTGAGCACGAAACCGCCGCATCCGATAATGTCAAGCACCCGGAGCGGTATGCCTGACGGTATCGCGGAGAGCGAGATATTTAAGTTTATTTTTGATCCTGCAAATACATCCGGCATCTCTGTATAGTAATCCGCAGTCCCCAACTGCCTAACCCCGGGCAGGTCTGAAGTTTTGTCCAGAGAGTAAAGGCACACGTCGCACCGTCTCTGCAGCAGCGCAAGCGCCATATACCTCTCCCTGCCCGTAGTCTCGCAGGCAAGCGTATATTCAAGTTCCTGCGGCAGGACTGTGAACTTGCCGCCGGACGCTTTTGCATACTGCACATTTAATTTCTCCATCAAATCTTCTGTTACCAGTTCATGCAGGATATATCCGCCTGACACCTGCATCTGCGCTCTCACCAGTCCATCCAGATACCCTCTGCTGTATTCATTCAGAGGGCCGCAAAGATAATTAAAATCCGACTTATATAGTTTTCCAAGCAGCGATACGTCACAGAAATATCCGTTTTTTTTGCTGATTGACCCGGCAAACAGCTCCGCATCAACTGCCAGCGGAAGATGATGCGCATGGATCCCCTGAGCGCTATACTGCTGAGCCTGTACGCGGTCAAAACAATACAAGTCGCAGCATGGCAGCGAAAGAGTTTCTGTCCTGCGTATATGAAGCGGACAGTCATATGCCCATGCCGCATAATGGACAGACAGGCTCTCGCACGCCTCAGCGATCAGCGGCGAAAAATTTACTGAAAATACTGTGTCATAACCGCCGTCAGACAGTTTTTGCGTGAATTTTTCTATAAAAACATCGTCCCTGTCCCAATCTTTAAAAATATAGTAAAATGTATCATACTCTATCCCGCAGCGCTGCATTGCCCTTTCAATGCCACGCTGCATAAAGGCGTTCCATTGAAAAAACAGCAGTTTCATGCTTCCAGCTCCTTCCTGATAAATATCCTGCAATATTTTTCGTACAAGCCGAGCGGATCTTTTCTGGCTGTTGTCTCATGCATCACGCATCGCGCTCCGCCGTTCAGCACGCCCGTGCGGTATCCGTTCCTGCGGAAAGCATAGCATTGTCCAATATCATAAAAATGCCAGCCGTCATACGTTTCTTCTTCCCAGCGTACATCTGCCTGCGTGGCAAGAAGTATCCCGTCAAGCGCCTCCGCATCTTCCACAGTGCCTTTCGTTTCCACAGATACAGATTCTATAATGTCAAGGATCCTATCCTGATACAAGTTCATGCGCATCTGTTTGGATTCCGCCTTCCACCATTTTCCGCTATCAGGCAGCTTTACCGCGCCGGCAATTCCGACAAGCCCCATGTCCTGATGTTCCTTAAATACTTCCAGCAGTTCACAAAGCAGGCTGCTGCGTATTATAAATGTATCATGGTGAATATAAATCTTATACCTGGCTTTCACGGCGTTCATCGCTAAGTTATAGCCTGCACTCATTCCGGAGGCGTTCCAGACGCTTATGATCTGCAGCGACTTTCCCTCAGGAACTTCCAGCCGTTTCAGGTAAGAAATGCATTCCGCGCAGTACAATTTGCTGTTTGTACAGAAAATAACAGCAAACCTGTCTTCTTCACTTTCAGCCAGCATGCCCGGCTCCTGCTGCTTCAGAATGCCGCTTTGGCAGTCCAGCCTGTACACTGCCGCTCCGTTATCTGCATCTACTGGCTCCATGCATTTCCGGCCGCCGCCCGCGCCTGCCTGTTGAAGCCACCTTTTGTACTGCATAAGCACATCTGCGACATCAGGATGCGCAGGCTTTAATATTTCTGCCATACGCTCAAATGCATCCTGCCAATACGGCTCCTTTATGCTGTATTTTGCAATTACTGCCAGCATATTTCCTGAAACGCAATACCGCTCTACTGCATCATTCAGTTCCTGCTGCTGCCTTATGGAGGCGCCAAACCAAACACGCCTTGCCATCAGCTTCAAAGGCGCATATACATCCATGAAAGCATCCGGGTCAGCATGAAAACGCGCATTTATATTATTTTTTATAAATTCTTCTTCCGTCATGCTGTTCTTATCGCACAGCACAATTTCCAGCATCATGTACATGAGCATATTTTCCAGTGTCAGCACGGTTCTGCCTGCATCCTGGTTTTTGCTATACAGCTGATTTCCCAGAAATTCATATGTATTGGCGTATGCGTTAAGGCGCATGCGTTCTGCTACGAGCGCTTCACAGCTTTTGCCCAGCCGGTACTCACTGGCTGACGCATAGCCGCACAGGCGCTCAAACTGTTCGCGTATAACCTTTTCATCAGGCAGTCCTTTGGCCAAAAACATCGCAAAACGGTATTCATAATAAGCGTCCTCCGCCTGTCCCATCTGCTCATGGCACAAACCAAGCGAATAATATGTCTCATAATTGTCCGGGTCGCTCTGCAGGATTTTTTTCAGCATAGATGCTGCCTCTTCAAATCTGCCGTCCCTTATCATAAATGAAGTTATTTTTTTTAAAAATTTTTCTATGATTTCTATAAAAGCGCTTTCGGAATCCAGCATATAAGCCGCACGCCGCCTTGCTTTTTCAGACATTTCCCGGTAATATTCCTTATCGGACAAATAACGCAAAAGCTGTTTTTGCATGCCGCTATAATCCTGCACGCAAAAATCTGCTCCTGCGCCGAGCGCGACATCTCCGTACCTGACAGTTACCGCAGGAAGTCCCTTATACATTGCCTCAACTACAGAAGTTCCGCCGCCTATGCGTTTTGGGTTGACATAAATATCACAGCATTCGAGAATGGCCAGCACGTCCTCCTGCATGCCAAGGTTTACGGAATTTGCCTTAAATACAGGGAACATTTCACAGAACTGCTCATAATTATTCATAATTCCAATAACCGCAAGAAAGGCGCCTTTTTCCAAAACCGGCTCAATCATTTGCACAAATTCATCATCAATTTCATTGGTCAGCCTGCCGCCAACCACTGCAAGCACAACCCTGCCATCAGGCAGTCCTATCTGCTTTCGCGTATATATGTGCTGCTGCTGTTTTAAAGATGATGTAAACCTTCCTCTCAGCACATCATCGCTGCTTTTTCCAAGCCTGCGCAGGCATGCTTCCGCA
>CANRBP010000024.1 GCA_947628875.1 uncultured Lachnospira sp. | reverse complement strand
CGGCAGCCTTTCGGCAGAATCACGGCAGCAGCCACGACCGGGCCTGCCAGCGGTCCTCTTCCTGCCTCGTCAATGCCGCATATATTGGCATACATTTCATATTCTTTTTCAAAATGGCACATCTGCTCAATACGCTCGCGCTCCTTTGCCAGTTTCTGCTCGCGGCGGAGTTCAGCAAGCTTTTTTTTTGTTAAGCCTGACGCATCTTCCACGTTTATGCCTCCTCACCAGCCGGCGGTTTTTCCAGCGTAAACCGGCCAAGCCGCCCGCTCCTGAAATCATCAAGAATGATACCGGAAAGTTTTGCATAATCTGTTTCAGCGCCTTTTTTCAGGCAGCCGCGCCGCTGTGCAATTTCATCAAGCATGTTTAAGGCAGGCTGTTCCTCGGATACGCCGTAGCGCTGGCAGAGCGCTCCCGGGTATTCAGCCTGCATAAAATCCACAATTTCCAGGGAAAGCTCCTGAGTATTTAAAATTTCATCTCTTATCGAACCAACCATGGCAAGACGCTGCCCTACCTTCTGGTCGTCAAATTTCGGCCACAAAATGCCCGGCGTGTCCAGCAGTTCCATATTTTTATTAAGCCGTATCCACTGTTTTCCTTTAGTAACACCCGGCTTGTTCCCTGTCTTTGCGCACGCCCTTCCAGCATATGCATTTATAAATGTTGATTTTCCGACATTCGGGATACCGACAACCATAGCGCGGATAGGCCTGTTTATTATTCCCTTTCGCCTGTCACGCTCTCTTTTTTCACGGCATGCCTCCTCAACTGCGGCATTGGTCTGCCGTATGCCTGCTCCTGAGCGTGAATCCATAAGCAGGACTGAAAACCCTTTTCCCCTGAAATATTCGACCCAATCCCTGTTTGCTGATTCATCTGCCAGATCTGACTTATTTAGCAGTATAAGCCTCGCTTTGTTTCTGGCCAGCACATCAATATCGGGATTTCTGCTGCTGAGCGGAAGCCTTGCATCCACAAGTTCTATAACAAGGTCTATAAGTTTAATATTTTCTTCCATCATTCGGCGGGCCTTTGTCATATGACCCGGATACCATTGATAATTCATTTGTTTCCTTTCTGCACGCTCTCAGTGTATTAGTCCAGAGCGGCTGATCGGATCCATGATCGCCCACACGGATCCTATTATATTTTCTTCCTTGACAGTGCCTATATTTGCAAAACGGCTGTCTTCGCTGTTGTTCCTGTTATCCCCCAGGACAAAATATTCATCTTTGCCCAGATGGATTTCGTTCGCTGCAAGTCCGGCTGTAAGGATATCCTCCCGGACTATATCATTTTCCAGCAGATTGCCATCAATATATACATGGCCATCTTTAATCTGTACAGTCTCCCCCGGCAGTCCGATTATACGCTTGACATATATCCGGCTGCTCTCCACGCCGGATACCTTAAAGGCAACCACGCTGTAACGCTTCGGGTGCACAAAAGCATAAGCCATACGGTTTATCAGTACGGTGTCTGCGTTCTGTATGGCCGGCTGCATGGAACCGCCGGCTATAGTCGTCCTGCCGCATGTGAACAGTACAAGCGCATATGCAAGAACTATAGCCATTATCATATCCGCTATCCATTTGCATACTGTCAGCAGCACTGTATTTTCCTGATATCTTCTCTGAAAAGCACGCATTTTCCCACATCAGCTCCTTAGTATATTTCGCAGCTTATTAAAGCTTTAAAAAAGTTAAAGGGAAACATCAGAACCGATGCCTCCCTTAGACTTTCCAAACGAATTATTTTACAAGCTCTTTAACCTTTGCAGCCTTGCCTGTCCTGCTGCGTAAGTAATACAGCTTTGCACGCCTTACTTTACCGTTTCTGACAACCTCTACGTTCTCTACTATAGGAGAATGCAGCGGCCATGTTTTTTCTACGCCGATACCATTAGAAATTTTCCTTACAGTAAATGTAGCGCGCGCGCCGGTGCCCTGCTTTTTCAATACAGTTCCCTCGAATACCTGGATACGCTCACGGTTGCCTTCCTTAATCTTTGCAGATACGCGTACAGTGTCTCCAACGCGGAACTGCGGCACATCAGCCTTCAGCTGTGCATCTTCGATGTTTTTAATAATATCGTTCATGTGTGACCTCCTTAATATTCGGATGTTCTTAATACATAGTTCTGTAACAGAGGACCATCTCTTTTTCACAACTTAATCAGGATAGCATAAATTTATTTTAAAAGCAAGACTTATTTTTACTTGAGTTTTTGCATATTTTTACTTGAGTTTCTGCAAAACAAAAGGAAAAAATCCCGGCTTTCGCCGGGACTTTGCCTGAAGTCTGTGCATCACAAACTAAATAATTAATAACCCATCGGACCATTTCCGCCCTGTGTAAGGCTGATCTTGTTAAGAGAATCCTGAATAAGTATGTAATTTACAATACCAAGTCCGAAAATCTGCAGAACAAGATACAGGATATTTGAATTGCCGTTTGTTGGGATGCCGCGCATTGCCTTTGCCTGATCTATGCGCTCACCCTGCTTGTACGCCCAGTAATATCCATAAATACCGCATGTTACAAGTGTCAGCAGCAATGCTACGCCGCCAGATGCTCCCTGAACATCCTGAGATACATTCTTTGTATCGTCCGTCAGCACGATAAACCAATACAGTCCGTAAATACCGCATGTCACAATACTAAGAATCACTGATACCCCTATGTTTCTTTGATTAATTGGCATCATTTGTTGCCCTCCTTCATATTTTATGTTGAATTCCCGAACTCCCCAATCAGGATCAACCTATTTCGATACATCAATATTCTACATAGAACAACAATATTTGTCAACTAAATATTAATTTTAATATCCGCATTTTGTATTTCAGCTGTCAAAAGGACATGCCGCTGCAGCAGCATTGCCATTGTGTACAGAAATCGCATCTGGAAAACTAGTTTTCCGAATGCGATTTCTGTACACAATCGCCACATCACGTTCCGTGATGTGCGTTTTTGACACAGCTGAAATACAAAATGCGGAAACTTAAGAATATTAATTATTGAGCTTAACTCTTTTTTTGAGAATATCAGTTTGCATGAGAAGCCTCAAATTTCAGATTGACAGCACCAATACCGCCGCTGACATCTATGCTGTTTTCATTGCTCCCTTGCTCTTTCAAGTCAGAAACTCCTGCACCATCAACCTTAATACTGCCAATGCCTTTTTCAATGCTAAGTTTATAATTTTCTCTATCACCGATTACGGTTATATTGGATTCCCCCACGCCCAAATCAAATGAGCAATCGCCAGCAAGTGCAGATGTTAAATTTAATTGGCCAATCCCCATATCCAAATTAAGATTATGAAGCTCTCCATCGGATATGGTGATTTTTCCGGCTCCGCCGTCAATGGTGACACCGGAGGCCGCGATCAGCGTTCCGATTGCAACCTTGCCAGCTCCGAGTTCAAGGTTCATTGTGTCGGAAGCCTTTTTCATTATTTTTCCTCTTTTCTAAAAAAGTGCGTGACCGAAGCCACGCACCAAAAAGCGCAACTCCGATTGTCGCCAAACAAAGCTCAAACAGAAAAGGAATACTTTATTACCATCCGAGTGGAGTTGCGTTTTTACCAGACTCAAATCGGATGATAACCAAAATAGGATACAGTACTCCCGTAAAAAAACACCTTTCCCTATTCAGCTTTGTTTTGCATAAATATTGTAGCACATTCGATGCGAAAGCGAAAGCGGTTTTGGAAAAATTGAAGTGTTTGACAAGCTATTTTTGCATATGTATAATATATATACAAAATAAGCTGCCTTACTTGCATATATCCTAATAAATTCGGCATAGTCAAATCAGGCAGACTATCAATATAAGCGCAAATACTAGCACGACAGAGAGATTTCATTTGAATTTTAAGCTGGTAAATCCATTTCTTCCATGTCTGGATTTATAACGGTATCTGTCAGGCGGTAAGAAAGGTACAGATGAAAGATTTTGACAGGATAAAAGAGATTGTTCAAAAACTCAGGCCGATTGATGATGCGTTCTTTCAAAAACTTATGGAAGATCAAATGGTTTGCCAGGAGATGCTGAGGGTTATTTTAGAAGACCCCGCGCTCACGGTGGAAAAGGTCATTCCCCAGAACAGCATAAAGAATCTTCAGGGACGTTCGGTTGTACTGGATGCGTTATGCAAAAGGCCTGACGGCAGTTTTTTCAATCTTGAGGTTCAAAAGGCGGACGGTGACAATCACCTCAAAAGGGTCAGGTATAATGCTTCCTGTATTACGGCAAATGTGACGGAGCCGGGAGGCAAATTTGAAAAAGTGCCAGATGTCTGTGTTGTGTACATATCAAAGTTTGATATGTTTAAAGAAAACCGAACAATTTATCATATAGACTCCGTAATCAGAGAAACCGGAACGCAGGTTGACAATGGACTGAAGCAGATTTTTGTAAATACTAAGGTGAATGACGGATCGGAGATAGCGGAGCTGATGGAATGTTTTGAAAGCCAGACGGTAGATAATCCGAAATTTCCGTATTTATCGGAGCGGGTGAAGCATTATAAAGAAAAAGCGGAAGGAGTGGAAGCTATGTGCGAACTGATAGAGGAATATGGAAATCTGAAAAGAGCAGAAGGTATAGCAGAAGGTATAGCAGAATCCATAATTCAGATGCTGCAAAGCGGTCTTAGCTATGAGGACGTAGCAAGAATCCTAAAAATGCCGGTGGACAAAGTCAAAGAGCTTGAAAATCTTGTGATAACAAATGCCTGAATGACGCAGCTGCCGGGTTTGTCTTGTAAAGTGTGTAAATTTTTTTGAGAGGCTGTAAAAATAAAGTGTGTAAGTTAACGGCAACAAAAACTTACGCACTTTATTTTACGCACCCGAAAAATCCGGAAATATTGCCTCAATTAGAGGCAGCCTATTTGAGCGTATTGGTAATTTCTGGCTGCGCAGCAGAACTGCCCTATGCATTCAGTTCTGCCAACCCCGGCAGCAGATGCACCGTGACTGTCCCTGCCTGCATGTCATGTGCCAGCACGCACTCATCTATAACAGGAACCAGGATTTTTTTCTGTTCAGGCGTTGTCACCTCATAAACATTATTTGCCCCGGTTTCCAGAACATCTGTCAGCGTTCCAAGCGCCTGGCCATCATCTGCAATGACAGACAGGCCTATCAGATCGCATATAAAATATTCACCCGGTTCGCATTCGACAGCATTTTCGCGTGTAACCATCAGATCCTTTTTGACAAATTGCTCAATATCATTAATATTGTCATAACCCTTGAATTTGACAATAACATATTTCTTAAAAAAACGTACTGACTCAACCTCAAGCGCTATCATTTCGCGCCTCAGTTCAACCAAACATTCATGAAGCTGCTTAAAGCGGGCAGGATCATCAGTAGTCGGAAAAACCTTGACTTCACCACGGAGCCCATGTGTAGCTGTAATAACGCCTACCCTAAGTAAATTTTCCATATTTCCTCGCATTCCGCTGCCGGCGGCAGCCATTTTAAGCGTTTTTATATAATGCAGAAAATACCCGTAATCCCCAGCCATACTGGCTCAGCGGATTACGGGCATTCTATTTGCAGAAGACCCTGCTCAGTTATCGATCTCCACAATAACCTTTTTATCAGTTTTTGAAGCCGCTGCCGATACAACGGTCCTGATGGATTTTGCAATCCTGCCTGATTTTCCGATTACCTTGCCCATATCAGATGGTGCAACCTTTAAATCTACAATGATGGCTTTATCATTTTCCGTTTCGGTCACAACAACTTCATCCGGATTGTCAACTAGTGCCTTAGCAATTAATTCAACTAATTCTTTCATAGCACAACACCTCCACTAGTCTTATCTTATTTCTCAATACCAGCCATCTTGAAAAGCTTGCCGACTACTTCTGTCGGCTGAGCACCATTGTTCAGCCATTTCTTAGCAAGTTCAGCATTGATATTCAGTTTGCAAGGATCGTAATTAGGATCATAAGTACCGATTTCTTCAATGAACCTGCCGTTTCTTGGAGATCTTGAATCAGCAACGATAATTCTATAGAAAGGAGACTTCTTCTCACCTAATCTTTTTAATCTGATCTTTACTGCCATTTCGACTTTCACCTCCTATAATTAATAATATATATATGTTAAAAAGGTAATCTGAAGCGACCCTTTTTAGCACCCTTCATCATTCCAGGCATCTGTTTCATCATTTTCCTCATCTGTTCAAACTGCTTGACAAGACGGTTAACCTCGCTGATATCCACGCCGGCCCCCCTTGCGATACGGTTCTTCCTGGAAGGAGTAAGTATATCCGGATTCTTGCGCTCCTGTGTCGTCATCGAATAAATAATAGCTTCCGTGCGCTTCAGGTTGGACTCAGCATCTTCTGTCATATTGGCGTCAAGGCCTTTTATCTGTCCTCCTAAACCCATGCCTGGAAGCATGCTCAAAATAGAGCTTATTCCGCCCATATTTTTTATCTGTCCCATGTATTCCAGAAAATCATCAAAATCAAACTCCGCTTTTTTCAGCTTTTTTTCCATCTCGCGGACTTTTTCACTGTCGATCTGCGCCTCCGCCTTTTCAATCAGCGTCAGCACATCACCCATGCCCAAAATACGGGAAGCCATCCTGTCCGGATAAAACTGTTCCAAATCGGATAATTTTTCTCCCATACCGACATACAAAATCGGCTTTCCTGTAACAGCTTTGATGGAGAGCGCTGCACCGCCGCGGGTATCTCCGTCCAGCTTGGTCAGGATCACGCCATCAATGCCAATCTTTTCATTGAAGGACGATGCGACATTAACCGCATCCTGGCCTGTCATTGCATCAACGACAAGCACTGTCGCATCTACAGAAACCTGTTCCTTAATATTGGCCAGCTCGGCCATCATGTCCTCATCTATATGAAGCCGCCCGGCTGTATCCAAAATAACAATATTAAAATTGTTTGCCTCAGCATAGGCCAGCGCGGCTTTCGCGATATCTACCGGACTATGGCTGGTTCCCATTGAGAATACCTCAACGCCCTGTTTCTGACCGTTTATCTGCAGCTGTTCAACAGCTGCAGGCCTGTAAACATCACACGCTGCAAGCAGCGGTTTCTTTCCCTTTGCCTTGAACTTTCCGGCAAGCTTAGCCGTTGTAGTAGTCTTTCCTGCGCCCTGCAGTCCGGCCATCATAATAACCGTGATTTCTCCGCCCGTTTTAAACTGAATTTCGGTCGTCTCTGAACCCATCAGGGATACCATCTCTTCATTGACGATTTTGACCACCATCTGTCCCGGCGTCAGGCTTTTCATCACATCTTGCCCGATGGCGCGTTCCTCGACTGACTTCACAAACTGCTTAACGACTTTAAAATTGACATCAGCCTCCAGCAGCGCCATTTTAACTTCTTTAAGCGCCGTCTTTACATCTGATTCGGTCAGCCGTCCTTTTCCGCGCAGGTTCTTAAATATATTCTGTAGTTTGTCCGATAAACTGTCAAATGCCATAAACCCTCATTTCCTGTCAGAAATCATCAAGAATTTCCTGCGCGATCTGCTGTATCTCCACGATATACTGCGAATCCTGCTCACGCAGGTAATTGTTTGACAGCACATGGATCCTGTGAACCTTTTCCTTAGTCGTCATAAACTTCTCCACCAGATGCAGCTTATCCTCATACCCTGCCAGCACGCGATCGACCCTCTTGATCAGGTCATGCACGCCCTGCCTGGAAATGCCGTGTTCGTCTGCTATCTCTCTCAGGGACAGGTCGTTAAATACCGCGTCCTTGTAGATGCTGCGCTGATGTTCATTTAACAGCTCTCCATAAAAATCATAGAGAAGCGTCTGTTCTACAAACTTTTCCATGTTGCACCCTTTTTGCTGTCCTAATGCCTTGAGTATAATATCACAGCATCAAAAAGGTGTCAAGCATTTTTACTTGACACCTTTTAAATATTTTGCATTAAATTTAATCCATGACGTCTTTTTTCGGATAATCCTGCTCATATGCAGCCGCCATCTCTTCCTGGCCATTTCTGCTGAGTCCTCTGAACACAAGGCGGCGGATTGCATGATAAATCACAGCAAATAACGGCACGCCCAGCAGCATACCTGCAAATCCCCAGATATCGCCGAACAGGAAAATCGAAAACAATACCCATATGCTGGATATTCCAGTCGTGTTACCGATAATCTTCGGTCCTAAAATATTTCCGTCAATCTGCTGCAGGATCACATCAAACACAATAAAGAAAATGCACTGTATCGGGTTGACGATCAAAATCAGCAGCGCTGAAATAATCAATCCTATGTACCAGCCAAAAAACGGAATAACATTGAAAATGCCGACAATAACGCACACGAGCGTCTCGCTCATCATCTCCCTGCCTGGGTTAAACAGCCGGAACAGCATCATTCCGAAATAACAGATAAGCGCAACGATAACGGCATCTAAAATTTTGCCGTTGATAAAGCCGCTGAAAACCTTATCTACATATCTGGCCTCCTCCATAATGGTATCGGCTGTCTTTTTCCTGAAAATGCTGTATACGATCATCTGCGCCTGCCTTGCCAGCTTTTTCCTTGCAAGCAGCAGATATACGGCCACGATCATGCCGACAAAAAGGTTCATAAGGATTCCCATTATGCTGATCACGCCGGAAGAAAGGCCAGTCATTATATTTTCAACCGATTCCAGCAGTCCCTTGGAAAGCCAGTCCTCCAGAATATGGTACGCCCTGTCAATGGCCTGCTCCGAGTATGCCAGAAGTTCTTCATGCGAACTCAGCGCCGCTTCCAGCCATTTTATGGCACGCTCCGCACTGCCCGGCAGTATCTGAACAAGACGCATGACGCTGCTTACCAGCTGCGGTATCAGGATTATCAAAATAATATAAACAACTATCAGCGTGATGACAATTCCGCTGAAAACACTGGCTCCTCTTGCAATCTTTTCCTGCATCTGGATATTTTTCATCTTGGCAAAAAGCTTCATATACATCTTTTCCAGCATACAGCACAACGGACAGATAATATAGGCCAGCACTGCGCCGATAATAAACGGCATCATCGTTGATACAATATGAGATATCATGCTTTTGATCGCATCAATCTTATAAA
Source organism: uncultured Lachnospira sp. (assembly GCA_947628875.1). GTDB lineage: Bacteria > Bacillota > Clostridia > Lachnospirales > Lachnospiraceae > Lachnospira. Next base: position 7,792 of record CANRBP010000024.1, on the reverse strand, counting down.
GCAGGAAAAACAGAATGATTGACAGCGCAAAGGCGCCAAAAAGGCACGCAGCCATATAAAAATACTTCTTGTAAGGATTTTCCTTCACAAACACACCTTCTTTTCTGATATTTTGTGCAGCTGCTGCACAGACGCCGCCTAAATATTATAAAATCAGCGGTATCCGGCGCCATAGATGCACAATAGTCTCGCCGTTTTACAGCGAGACTATTTTAGCACAGAAATTTAAAATTGCATATCCCTAATTTGCAGCATTTATCATAGATTTACAAAAATCTCACATGCGCCAGGCTTAAAAAACCGTTTAAGATATTATTCAGCGCATCCCCCTTCTGCCCGGCAGCCAGAATCTCCCTGGTTATCCTGGCTGCCGAAACCGCCTTGGCCGCCGATTCCGCTCTGGCCGCCAAAGCTATCCTGGCCGCCGATTTCTCCCTGGCTGCCGAAACCGCCCTGGCCGCCAAATTTATCCTGGCCGCCAAAGCCGCCCTGGCCGCCGATTCCTCCCTGGCCGCCAAAACCGCCTGCCGTTCCGCTTCCTGTCACGCTGTCTGTTGCCGTAAGTGAAACAGACTCACTTCCTGCATTCATCGTATAACTGCCGCCCTGTTCAATTTCTGCTGAGTATACTATTGCCGAAGCATAATTTTTAGACGGCGTAAAGGTGAGGATTGTATTGCCGCTTGAATCCGTGAGCGTAAATTCCGTACCTCCGGACTGCGTATTAAATGCAGCTGCAAGGCAGCATCCGTTTTCAGCAGAAGTAGGCATTTCCAGCATGCCGCTTGAACCGAATGCCATAAGAGTGCCGCCGCTGATGGCAAAGCTTCCGTCAAAATCCAATGCGGCATTTCCGTCATTTACAGGCCCGCAGACAATCACTTCACCGCCGGACATTGCAACTGTTCCGTTGCTGTCAAGGCCATCGCCGCCAGCATCAACATACAGGCGGCCGCCGTTTATCTCAAGCAAGACGTCACTGCTGCCGGAAGCGGCCATATTTCCGCCAAAACCGCCTGAATTGCCATTTGATGCATTAATGCCGTCATCGCTTGCCGTGACGGATATGTCGCCGCCATTGATCTTTATCTTTTCCGACTCAATGCCCTCATAGCTTTTCAGTATATTTATCTCACCATCATCAATCTGTATCTGCACGTCAGCATGAATACCGTCATCGCCGCTGTTTATTTCAAAGCTGCCGCCCAAAATAGACGCATACGCATTTGCATGAATGCCATCGTTTTCTGAATTGATTGTAAACTTTCCGCCGCTAATTATCACATTTCCCTTTGACGTATCTGTATCATAGGTGGATTTCATGCCAGCCGCACCTGCGCGAATGACAAATGTGCCTCCGCTGATGCCCAGCAGATCCTTTCCTATAATTCCGTCTTCTTTGCTGTCAACTTCAATATTTCCCGAAACAATCTTCAGGTCGTCAGAGCTTTTTATTCCGTTCCTGTAATTTGCCTCAACTTTCAGGCTTCCTGTACCATTAATTACCATGTCTGCTTTGGAACTTATGGCTCCGGAATAATCCTCATCTTCAGCTGTATCTCTGCCGGAATCAGTAACCGTATTAGATGTTCCATCGGCCAAAGTAATCAGCACTTTTTTTGCATCTGATACAATGACAGGCGCTGCACTGCTGCATGATAACGACACGCCGTTGAACACCAGCCGCACAGTACCCTTGTCTGCACAGTTTACAACTATCTGCCCATCGCTTAAAGTTCCTGACAGCACATAAGTTCCTGCCTTGGTGATCGTCACAACTGACTGGCTGGCCTCTGCGCCAGATCCATTAACCTGTACAGACGATCCGTTCAGTGATATCTGCACAGCCTCTTCATTGTTCCATGAGCTGTCTAAATCTTCTTCGTCAAACTCCAACGCCGTCTCTGAACTGCTGTCCTGCAATGCATTTGCTGACTGCGTATATGCATCCTTCACCGTTGCATCGCCTGTCCCGGCGGCATTCTTTGCGCAGCCGGAAGCTGCAAACATCATCACGGCTCCTGTCATCAGCGCTACAGTTATTTTTTTATTATACATCATAATTACCACCCTTTCTTTAATTATTTCTTTCATTTGCATATCTATTTGCTGTATGGGTTTATCATACGGCCGGCAAATGTTAGAAATGTGTAGAAAAAGTGTTATAATTGTGAATTTCTTTCTTATAGAGAACACCAGCATATACTTCATACCCTCTGCGCAGCAGTTCCATCGCCACAATGTTTTCCAATATCCGTCCATAATCAAGATTCTTCGTACCAAGCTTGGCATAACGGAAGGCATGATCGCTGAGATAATACTTATCATTGCTGGAAAGGTATTTTCATTTTTTACATTTTCAATGAACCAATTACGACAGGCGGCTTCTGCCTCAGATACGGCAGATATCTTAAATATTTACTTTTACAATGCGCGGCCTTAATCCGCCTTTTTCCAGCTTTTGCACTATTTCTTCCTTATGCTCATGTCCAAATGCTTCTATTGTTATGCGCAGTTCAACTGTCGCTTTGCGGTTGATGCTGACAAACTGGTTGTGCTCAAGCTTGATGACATTGCCGTTTGCCTCAGCGATAATAGAGGCAACGCGAACAAGCTCACCCGGCTTGTCCGGCAGCAGCACAGACACTGTAAAAATACGGCTTCTCTGAACAAGTCCCTGCTGCACAACAGACGACATCGTAATGACATCCATATTGCCGCCAGACAATATGGAAACTATCTTTTTGTCCTGCACATTGAGCTGCTTTAATGCAGCCACAGTCAGAAGTCCTGAATTTTCAACAACCATCTTATGGTTTTCAACCATATCCAAAAATGCCACAATCAGATCTTCATCTGGCACAGCAATAATATCATCAAGATTTTTCTGCAGGTACGGGAAAAGCTTTTCGCCCGGCGTCTTTACAGCCGTACCGTCTGCAATCGTGTTTACTGAAGGAAGAGTTACGATTTTTCCCGACTGAATGGATTTCTGGAGGCAGTTTGCGCCCGCCGGCTCAACGCCAATTACTTTGATGCTCGGGTTCAGCAGCTTGGCAAGCACGGAAACGCCTGTTGCAAGTCCGCCGCCGCCGACCGGCACAAGTATATAATCAACCGTAGGCAATTCCTTAATGATCTCCATTGCAATCGAACCCTGCCCGGCAGCGACATCAAGATCATCAAACGGATGCACAAATGTAAGTCCCTGTTCCTCTGCTATCTTTGTGGCATATTCGCATGATTCATCATACACGTTTCCGTAAAGGATAACCTCAGCTCCGTAACTTTTTGTACGGTTTACCTTGATCAGCGGCGTTGTTGTCGGCATGACAACCTTTGCCTTTACATTATATTTTTTTGCAGCATAGGCTACACCCTGCGCATGATTTCCTGCTGATGCAGTAATCAGTCCTTTTTCCCTGGCCTCCTCCGACATTGTGCTGATTTTATAGTAAGCGCCGCGCACCTTGTAAGCGCCGGTATACTGCATATTTTCCGGTTTAAGGTAAACCCTGTTTCCAGTCTGTCCGCTGAAATATTCGCTGTATACAAGATTCGTCTGTAAAGTGACCTCCTTTACCTTCTCCGCAGCTTCCTCAAACTTTTTCAATGATAATTCTTCCATTTCAAATACCCTTCTTTCCATGTAATTTCACTATCCGCTTTCCGGTATGTCCGTTTATTCCCCGTCCTGTCCGTTGTCCGCATCAAACAGCGCATTGACGAATGTATCCGAGTCAAACTTCTGCAGATCCTCAACCTTCTCGCCTACGCCGACATATTTTACCGGGATTCCCATTTCAGCCTGAATAGCAACCGCTATGCCACCCTTGGCCGTTCCGTCCATCTTTGTCAGGACAATGCCGGTAATATCCGTAACCTCATTAAATTCGCGCAGCTGGGCAAGCGCATTCTGACCTGTTGTAGCATCCAGGACGATCAGGTTTTCGCGATATGCACCAGCATACTCCCTTTCGATAACCCTGTCAATCTTACGGAGTTCTTCCATAAGGTTCTTTTTGTTGTGCAGACGGCCTGCCGTGTCGCACAGCAGCACATCTGCATGCCTGGCCTTTGCCGCGGCAATTGAGTCATAAATGACTGCCGCCGGGTCAGAGCCTTCGCTTTGAGCAATAATATCAGTGCCTGTGCGCTTTGCCCATTCTGTCAGCTGCTCAATCGCTGCCGCACGGAACGTATCGGCTGCCGCCATTATAACCTTTTTATCCATTGCCTTTAAATGCCCGGCCAGCTTTCCGACTGATGTCGTCTTGCCTACGCCGTTTACGCCTATCAGCATTACAATCGACTGGCGGTTTTCAAATTCATATGCATTTTCGCCAAGATCCATCTGAGCCTTAATAGTATCAATAAGCAGCTGCTTGCAGTCTTTAGGGTTTTTGATTTTATTTTCCTTAACCTTCGCCTTCAGCTGCTCTATGATCTCCTCAGTGGCATGTACGCCGATATCGCCCATTATCAGCGTTTCCTCAAGCTCGTCATAAAAATCATCATCGATGCTGGAAAAGCCGCTGAAAATAGAATCAATGCCAGAAACGATATTATTCCTGGTTTTGGTCAAGCCTTCCTTTAATCTGCTAAATAAACCCATATCTGCCTCCTGTTATTCCTCTTTGTCCAGCGCATCCGTAACGAGATCAACTGAAACCAGCGCAGAAATGCCTTTTTCCTGCATGGTAATGCCATAAAGCCGGTCAGCCGCCGCCATAGTTCCGCGCCTGTGGGTGATCACAATAAACTGCGTATGCCTTGTCAGCTTATGCAAATAATTCGCATACCTGCCTACGTTGGCGTCATCTAATGCCGCCTCTATCTCGTCAAGCAGGCAGAACGGCGACGGTTTTAAATTCTGTATGGCAAACAGCAGCGCAATTGCTGTCAGCGCCTTCTCACCGCCGGAAAGCTGCATCATGTTCTGCAGTTTTTTACCTGGCGGCTGAGAGATGATCAGAATGCCAGCCTCAAGCATGTCCTCTCCGTCCACCAGCTCGATCGTACCCCGTCCGCCGCCAAACAGCTCCTTAAATACTTTGTCAAATTCTTTTTTGATTTCCTCAAATTTCTGGCTGAACTGCGCGCGCATTCCGGAATCAAGTTCATCTATTACCTGTACCAGCGCTTTTTCAGCCTCCACAAGGTCATCATGCTGGTTTTTCAGGAAACTGTACCGTCCGTACAGCTCCTCATATTCCTCTACCGCGTTTACGTTAACGTCACCCAGCGCGCGTATAGAACTCTTTAAAGCTGCAATATCTTTTTTCAGCGCGGCCAGGTTATCGAGGCCGTCATTCCTGAGTTCAAGCGCATAGCTGTATGTCAGTTCATATGTATTCCACATATAGTCAGCAAGCGCGTCATTTGACTCCTGCAGTTTTTCATACTGTGCGTTGAGCCGGTAACATTCTTTGTCCAAATCGGAAATGCGGCTGTTTATCTGCTCGCGTTTTTCAAAAAATGCTTTATGGTTTTGGTTCAGTTCCTCACGCTGCTGCCTCAATCCGTCAATTTTCTGCCGGCATGATTCGATTTGCTTTTCAGCATCAGCAATCTGAGCCTTAACAGCTGTGATCTGACTGGTTTTTTCCTCAGTCTCTGCACCAGTCTGCCTGGATTTTTCCTCTGTATCCTGCTTTTCCTCCTCCAGGCGCTTTATCTCATCTTCAAGCCTCGCCCTGTTTTCCTTAATAAACTGTTCCTTCTGCAGCTGTGCAGAATAGTCAAGTTTAAGCTGCTCTGCCGCCTGCAGATGCTCAAGCTCATCTTGTTTTTTGCCTTCAAGCAGGATATTCAATTCTTCTATTTTTTTCTGTGACGCCTGATTTTTTTCCTCAAGCGCAGCAAGGCTGTCACTTACATTATCCAGGCTGCGGCGCGCCTCACTTATATCTTTCTCAAGCGCAGCGGCCTGGCTGGCAGCATCGCGGTAAGCGCCTGCTATTTCCTGTTTTTTTTCTACAGCCTGTTTCAGATTCATCACTGCTGTATTTTTGGCAAGCTGTGCTTCACGCAGCTGCTGGTTTTCAGCCTCTGCCTGTTCCCTAACCTGCGCAAGCTTCCTGCGCAGATCTGCGGCAGCCTCCTTATCTGCATTTACGCTGCTGCTTATAGATGATACATTTTTTTTGAGTTCCTCTATCTCACGGCGGCGTCCAAGCAGGTTGCCTGCATTTTTAAATGCGCCGCCTGTCATTGAGCCGCCGGGGTTTAACTGTTCTCCCTCAAGCGTGACAATGCGCAGCGAATGCCTGTATTTTCTGGCGATCGCCAATCCATGCTCAATGTTGTCCACAACCAGTATGCGCCCAAGCAAATGCCTGGCCAGCTTCTCATATTCAAAAGAAACACGTACAAGGTTGCTTGCAATATCAATAGCGCCCTCCTCCTGAAGGCACGGTTCTTTTTCAAGCGTATTTTTGCCGGAAATTGCAGAAATCGGCAAAAATGTTGCGCGGCCAAATTTATTTTCCTTTAAATAAGCAATCAGGCCTTTAGCGGTATCCTCAGTGTCCGTGACAATATTCTGGATTGTTCCGCCGAGAGCCGTCTCAATCGCTGTTTCATAGCGTTTTTCCACTTTGATGATATCAGCAACAACGCCCAGGATACCTGAGTTATCTTTTTTCTGCTCCATAACCTTGCGTATGCTGTTGCCATAGCCATCGTAGCGCTCCGTGATGCTTATCAGGGATTCCAGCCGTGATTTTTCACGGTGGTACTGCTGCTGTTTTCTGTCGATCCCGGACGTCAGCTCCGCAATCTGCTCTTTTATTGCCGCCGCTTCACGGCTGTCCGCGTCCAGCCTGCCCTCAATCGCCGCAATCTGCTCTTCCGCAAGCGCGAGCGCCTGCCTGTGCTGGCTGACTATTTGTTCCTGCGCACTCTCCTCACTTTTGCCCTGTATGATCCGGCTGTTAAACTGTGCGCGCTGAATGGCATACTGCTCAAGCATTGTGCGGTACCGCTGGCTGTCTGCGCTTACAGAAGATTTTTCATCTAATGCTTCAAAAATTGTATGCTGGCTGTCCTCTATCTGAGCCGATATCCCGGCGATATCCGACAGTATTTTTTGATGTTCAGCCTCCGCTGCCGCCTGTTTCTGCGAATATTCTGACAAACTCTCAGACAGCTGCTCACGCTCCCCGTCAAGCTCACGGATTTTGTCCTGCCGCACATCGATCTCCTGGCGCACAGCCATAAGCCGTTCATTGTAATGGCCTGCGTTCGCCTCTATCGTCTTTATCTGCTGCTCATAGACATTTATAATCCCCGATAATCGCTGCTTGTCCAGCTCTGTGTTGGACAGCAGCGAATTGGTCATATCAATGTCATTGCTCAGTCCTGTAAGCTGTTCCTCCACAGCCTCATATTCCGTCTTTGTGTCCTCATATGCCGCCCTGGCCTGGGAAAGCTCATCTTCTGCAATATCTGTCTTTTCCCTGAGCGCTTCCATATCCGTGCGGACTTTATCCGTCTCTAACAGGAACGCATTAACATCTTTTATCTTTAATGCATCACGCAGCTTCAAATATTCTTTTGCTTTTTCCGCCTGCTTTCCAAGCGGTTCCACCTGTTTTTCAAGCTCTGCCAGTATATCGTTTACACGTATCAGGTTTGCACGCTCATTTTCCAGTTTTTTTGCCGCTGCGGCTTTTCTCCGCTTAAACTTTACAATACCGGCCGCCTCGTCAAACAATTCGCGGCGTTCTTCCGGCTTTCCGCTCAAAATCCTGTCAATCTGGCCCTGCCCTATAATAGAATAGCCTTCCTT
>CANRBP010000023.1 GCA_947628875.1 uncultured Lachnospira sp. | reverse complement strand
AACAGGAACGGCTCATTCTCGCCATTGATGAGTACCCCTATGTTGCCCGGTCGGAAAAAAGCCTTGCTTCCACGCTTCAGATGCTCATCGATAAGTATAAGGACAGCTCGAAACTGATGCTGATCCTCTGCGGTTCGTCCATGTCCTATATGGAGGATAATGTCCTTGCATACAAAGCTCCGCTTTACGGCAGGCGGACGGCGCAGATGAAGATTGCTCCTTTTGAATTTGAGGAGACCTGCCGGTATTTTAAGAATTTTCGTGATGAGGAAAAAGCGCTGCTTTACGGAATCGTTGGCGGAACGCCTCAATATCTGCTGCAAATGAGCGACAAATTGAGCGTTGAGGACAATATCAAAAACACGTTTCTGAATCCAGCATCTGCGCTGTTTGAGGAACCGGAAAATTTGCTCAAGCAGGAAGTGAGGGAGCCTGCGCTCTATAACGCCATCATTACGGCAATCGCCACCGGTTATACGCGTATGTCGGAAATATCAGGCAAGGTCGGCGAGGACACCAATGTGTGTTCAGCATATGTGAAAAATCTTATCGCTCTTGGAATTATACGGAAAGAAACGCCATACGGGGAAAAGGCGTCACGGAAGGCTATTTACGCCATAGAGGACAATCTGTTCCGCTTCTGGTACCGTTTTGTGCCGGAGAACAATTCCATTATCGCGCGCGGCGCAGCTGATCTCGCATATAAGCGCATCGAGCCGTTTTTGTCCGACTATATGGGGAAGGTGTTTGAGGAAATCTGCAAGCAGTATCTTTGGAAACTGATGCTGGCCGGGAAATGCCCGGTGCAGTTTTCTTCCCTCGGACGGTGGTGGGGCAGCGACCCGAAAGAAAAGCGCCAGGAGGAGATTGACATAATCGCCGAGCAGGACAAAAACACTGCGCTTTTCGGCGAGTGCAAATGGACGAACGAAAAAGCTGATCTCGGCGTGCTGGAAACGCTTGTCAGGCGGAGCGGGCTGTTTCCGCATCAGCACAAATATTTCTATATCTTTGCCAAGTCGGGGTTCGCGAAAGGCTGTACAGATCGGGCAAAGGAGATGGGAAATGTAGTGCTGGTGAGTTATAAAGAGATTATCAGCTGAGAATAGGTTGAAAAATAAGCTCGATAGCTTATTTTTCACACGGGAATTTGAGATTCGCGTTGCCCCGTTGCGTAAAACGCTCCGGAATGGGGATTAAATTGAAAAAGCTCCTCTGCGGCAGGCGGCCGATATCAGGCGCCTGCGGCAGGGAGCAATTTTTTGCGCAGCCGTTGTTTAGTTATATACGATATAAGTGTTATAGCGGAAACGGCGGAGCTTCCTCTCCATTTTAATGGCATTTGTCAGGAAGCGGAATGCGCCAACCTGCACTTTATAATAGCCGTCCTCGTAAATCATAAATGCAGGAAAACCTTCAATTAAAAGCGCGTCAAGAGCGCGGTCGGCATTTTCTTTGTTCTGGTATGCGCCAACCTGCACGCGGTAAAGCGGTTCGGCGTTTTCCTCACAGGAGTCATCATTGCTGTAATTGTCCAGGCTTGTGTAATTTTGTGAATTTTCGTAATTTTCTGGCTGGCTGTTCATAAACTGCGCATTGCTTGGGACATAAGGCCGGTTCATGTCGTTATCGTTCATCATGGAATCCATAGGGAAGCAGTTTCCGTTATTGTCGCAGATCGTATCCCTTGATGTATTTCCGTCATTTTCCGCACTGGTTTTTGAAGTGCCGGAATAAATTGTCTGCAAAATGCCGTCAGCAATTGCCTGGGCAATCGCATTAAAATTGTTATCAAACAGCGCGTTATCGCTATCGGTATTTATAAAACCGGCTTCCACCAGGACGGCTGGCATCTGTGAGCGCTTGAGCACGACAAGGTTTGGACGTTCCTTGACGCCGAGGTTTTTGAAGCCAACCTGTTCTAATTGCTTGTTGATGTTGCGCGCCATGGTTGAGCGGATGCCGCTGTCTGCATAAACCAGAGTTTCAACGCCATTGTACTGGTTGCTGTTTTCTGAGGCGTTCCGGTGTATGGATACAAGATAGTCTGCGCCGATATTATTGGCATCGGTCGCCTTTTTAAATGGAGTTTCGTATTCATCTCCGGTTCTCACATAATAAACATTTACGCCGTTATTTTCCAGTATGTTGCCAATAGCTTTTGTCAGCCTCAATACATCGTCTTTTTCCCGGCGGTTCCCGTAAACAGCGCCCGGATCACTGCCGCCATGCCCTGCGTCCAACGCTACAGTTAGATTAGACATAGTCCCTCCGAAAAATATTATCATCTTAATTATATGCATTGCGCTGAAAAAGGTGTATAGCTCCAAATAGGCGCAGATGGAATAATCTGCTGAGAGTGATGCATAAAATATATATAAATTGTATAAGCGGATAGGGGATTATAACGCTAAATGAATGTAAGCTATGTGCGCACGCTGGAAACGCCTGCTAAAGCAGTTGAGCGCGGCAGCCTGCTTGTTAATGTGACAGACAGGGAAAACAGCCGTCCGGTTCCCAATGCGCGGGTTACTGTTGCGTATACCGCAGAACCGGGCGGAGTTATTGAAGAATTGTATACGAACAGCAGCGGGCAGACCGATACTGTAGAACTGCCTGCGCCGCCTCTTGAGTACAGCATGGAGCCGGGCATAAGCCAGCCGTTTGCGGAATATACGATTACAGTAGATGCGGAAGGATTTGAGCCGTATTCAGTGTCAGGATCGGATATATTTTCAGGCGAAACCAGTATTCAGGATATGCCGCTGGAAAGCGTGAGCGTCCAGGCAGAGCCGGAAAATATAGTGATTCCGGTAAATACGTTATTTGGGGATTTTCCTTCAAAGATACCGGAGAGCGAGATTAAGCCGGTAGGCCAGCCGGGTGAAATAGTTTTGAGCAGGGTAGTAGTTCCTGAGATTATAGTGGTGCATGACGGCGCGCCATCAGATCCTACGGCGAAGGATTATTATGTACGGTATTCGGATTATATCAAAAATGTTGCAAGCAGCGAGATATACTCAACCTGGCCAAGGGCAACGCTTGAGGCAAATATTCTGGCCATACTGTCTTTTACTATGAACAGGGTTTATACCGAGTGGTACAGAAATCAGGGGTATGATTTTACAATCACATCATCTACGGCCTATGACCATAAATGGGTAAATGGCAGAAATATTTTTGCAAGCATTTCTGACGTGGTTGATGAAATATTTGACAGATATCTGTCCAGGCCGAATGTCAAGCAGCCTATCCTGACACAGTATTGTGACGGAAAACGCGTGACATGCCCGAACTGGCTGAGCCAGTGGGGAAGCAAGTATCTGGGCGACCAGAATTATACGGCGCTTGAAATACTCAGGTATTATTATGGGGACAGTATGTACATTAATTCCGCCGAGGAAATCAGCGGCATTCCGGCCTCATGGCCAGGCGCCAACCTGGATATCGGTTCCAGCGGCCAAAAGGTGCGCCAGCTTCAGGAACAGCTTAATCTGATTGGAGAGTATTACAACGCTATACCTGTCCTTGTGCCTGATGGGATATACGGGGAACGGACCGCTGAAGCTGTCCGCGTCTTCCAAAGGCTGGTCGGCCTGCCGCAGACAGGGATTGTGGATTTCCCGACATGGTACCGGATTTCAGACAGATATGTCAGGCTTTCCGGTATTGCAGAGCTTGTTTAAAATATGCGGCAACTGCCTCTTTAACGCATGAAAATTCGTGAATCTTACGCCAACTGCCGGATTTTTCGAGATCTGGCAGTTATTTTTTTGCAGGAAAATAAACATTAAACAGACATGGCTCGTGCATAAAAAGCCGTACATCGTAATTTATTTATTAAACGCAAAGGCTGCTCAGTCGATAAAATTAATATATGCAGGAGGTGTTTTTATGAAGGTCATGGTTAATATAAGCAATTCGGATTATTACGGAAGCAGCCAGCAAGCAGGCTCCGATGATGGAACATCAGTCGGTTATCAGTATGATGGATTTACAGAGGAGGACCGTCTGGCATTCAAAATTCTGCAGGAGCATTATGACAGAGTATATAAAGAGAATCTGTCGCATTCCGATCCGATGGCATATATTCAGTCAAAATATTATGATACGGAATCCCCTTATTTCCGTTCGGAAATGACAGCCGATCAGCGCTCTATAGCGTACCGTAACGAAAAAAGGATGCTCGAGACAGGCGGAAAACATACTGCCGGATTTGGCAGGTATGATTATGCTTTGCGGAATTATAAAGATTTGTATACAGGCGGCTCAAGAAACAATGGAGGGTATGTACGCAATACAGATAAAGAAAAGCAATATGCCAGAAGCGTTGTGAACCAGCAGATATCACGCCTGCTTTCCGATCATGGGATAGAATTGCCAAAACAAATGGATTTGAAATTTTCCATTGAACCGTATTCATATCATGTAAAGGTATCCGGAAATGCAGATAAAGACACATTATTGCTTATAGAACGGCTGCTGAACGAGGGCAGTAATGGGAAAAATCTGTGGACGCACATATGGATTTGCATGCATGATTCAGATAATGAAATTGTCAATTCACAGGCAAATTCAGCAAAAGCAGAGCAATATTCCCTATGGCATGAGTTATACAACGCAACAGGGTATGATATACGGAATGCAGTATATAAAAACGGAACATTTTTTTCGAGTGACGGTACAGATCTGCTTGCATTGTTTAAGGAAAAGGCAGCCAGCGGCGCAGGCTATGAGCTTTTCTCCGAAAGATGGCTGAAATATGCGAAAAACGGCTGGAATAACGCAAATGATTTAGTGCTGGAGGCAGGATTTGGCAGCGGCGGCTTGTATGACATAGGACAGGAAAAGGGATACGGAATAACGCAGGATGCCTGGATTAGAGGGGAAGGCAAAAATATGTTTGAAGCTAAAGCATGAATATGCGGTTAGATTGAGTTTCCGCATTTGGTATTTATCTGCATAAAAAGCACGCAATACGGAATGTAATGCGGTGATTGCGCACAAAATTGTATCTGGAAAACTGGTTTTCCGAATACAATTTCTGTGCGCAATGGCTATGCTGCCGCAGCAGCATGCCCTTTTTATACTGATAAATACCAAATACGGAAACTCAAAATGCTTTAGGGATTGCAATATATTTTAAAAAATTATAAAATAGATTAAATAAGTTGATTGGCAGCATGCCTTTTTGATACAAGTGTTTGCAAAGGAATGTGAGTTAGTATGACAGGAATACCAGAAAATACAGAACAGGAGCAAATGCAGAACGCAGCCGCGCATCAGGAGGAACTGATAGCCAATATGATACATGACCTGAAGGACGGTTTGTCGCATGGCATTCTGGTGGCAAATCTCACGGGTCTCCTTGCTGTCAGGCTGGGATTGGAAGAACGCGATGTCTATTCGCTGAAGCTGGCCGGCTTTTTGCATGACGTTGGCAAGCTGAAGCTTTCGCAGTATCTGTATGGAAGGAATACAGAGGCGCTTTCAATAGAGCAGGTAAAGTATATGCGTATGCATGCCAAGATCAGCCATGACTATCTCAGGCAATTTGATTTTGAAGATGATGTTTTGGAGACAGTGCTCAGGCATCATGAGTGCTATGACGGCAGCGGATACCCGGATAATCTGAGCGGAAATGATATACCGTATGGAGCCAGGATACTTAAAGTGGCTGATGAGTTTGCTGCGCTTATCTCAGAGCGCCCTTACCGCAGGGCATTTGATATTGATACGGCAGTCGATATTATGATAGAGCAGATAAAAAATATGGATATGCGCGTGTTTTTGGAATTTCAGAGAATGATTCATGAGCCGGAAACATTGAAGCTCATTGAGGAAAGCAAGATTCAGCTTGATGAATCAGATATTCGTGCTATACTTGGTATTTGAATGACTTAAAAAATAAGATTAGGAGGCAGAAAAGACCGATGGCTGAGTCAATGGTTGGTTTAAAAAGGACACACAGATGTGCGGAGGTTTCTGCGGCAAATGCAGGAGAAACCGTAACAGTGATGGGATGGGTGCAGACCAGAAGGAATCTGGGTGCGCTGATTTTTGTTGATCTGAGGGACAGGAGCGGTATTGTACAGCTTGTATTTGATGAAAACAGCATCGGCAAAGAAGGCTTTGATAAAGCATATACGCTGCGTAATGAATTTGTGGCGGCTGCTGTTGGAACGGTTCAGAAGCGTTCAGGCGCAGTCAATAAGAATTTAAAGACAGGAGATATAGAGATTGTAGTGACGCAGCTCCGTATTCTTTCCGAGTCGGAAACGCCGCCATTTCCTATTGAGGAGAATATCAATACAAAGGAAGAGCTGCGCCTGAAACACAGATGCCTTGATCTCAGGCGTCCTGATATTCAGTATAATATTATGCTGCGCAGCAAAGTGGCAACGCTCACGAGAGCATTTCTGGCAAATGAAGGCTTTTTGGAGATTGAAACGCCGATGCTGACCAAGAGCACGCCGGAAGGCGCAAGGGATTATCTTGTTCCGAGCCGCGTGCATCCGGGAAAGTTTTATGCGCTTCCGCAGTCTCCGCAGCTTTTTAAGCAGATGCTCATGTGCGCGGGGTATGACAGGTACATGCAGATCGCGCGCTGTTTCAGGGACGAAGATCTGCGTGCGGACAGGCAGCCGGAGTTTACGCAGATAGACATGGAGCTTTCTTTTGTTGATGTAGATGATGTTATTGATGTGAATGAACGCCTGCTTGCATATCTTTTTAAAGAAGTGCTGGACGTGGAAGTGGAGCTTCCAATACGCAGGATCAGCTGGCAGGAAGCCATGGATCGTTTTGGTTCGGATAAGCCTGATATGCGTTTTGGAATGGAACTCAAAGATATTACGGAGATAGTGAAGGAATGCGGTTTTGGCGTATTTACAGGCGCGATTGCCGCAGGCGGCTCAGTGCGCGGAATAAATGTCAGGGGGCAGGGCGCGATGCCGCGCAAAAAGATTGACGCGCTCGTGGATTTTGCCAAAGGGTATGGCGCGAAGGGACTTGCCTACATTGCAATTCAGGAAGACGGTACGGTGAAATCTTCATTTGCCAAATTTATGTCAGAAGAAGAGATGAAGTCGGTAATCAGCGCGCTGGACGGAGAAAACGGAGATCTCCTGCTTTTTGCGGCTGACAGCAATAAGATAGTCTGGAATGTGCTGGGTGCGCTTAGGGTAGAGATGGCGCAGCAGATGGGACTCCTTAAAAAAGATGAATATTGTTTCGTATGGGTAACGGAATTTCCGCAGTTTGAATGGTCAGATGAGGAGCAGCGTTTTGTGGCGATGCACCATCCGTTTACAATGCCGATGGATGAAGATATTGATAATTTGGAGAAAGATCCGGGTTCAGTACGCGCAAAAGCGTATGATATTGTTTTAAACGGCACGGAGATTGGCGGCGGCAGCGTGCGTATCCATCAGGCAGATGTGCAGGAGAGGATGTTTAAGGCGCTTGGCATGACAGAAGAATCAGCGAGGGAAAAATTCGGATTCCTGCTTGATGCTTTTAAATACGGCGTGCCTCCTCATGCCGGACTTGCTTATGGGCTTGACCGACTGGTTATGCTTATGGCAAAATGCGACAGCATCAGAGATGTGATCGCATTCCCGAAGGTCAAGGATGCTTCATGCCTGCTGACGAACGCTCCTGATGTAGTGGAGGATAAACAGCTTGAAGAACTTTCAATAAATGTCACTAAATCGGAAATTGAATAAAAAATCTGTATTTGTGTGCATGTAATTAGTTGAAATAAATGTACATATAAGGTAAAATATAATCAGGATTTTTGTAGGAAATATACAAGGAGGGTATTTTTGACCAAAAACAACCGATTATTTTTACATAAGGTGGGTATGCGTATGGGAGACGGCTATAAAAATGATAATGATGATGCGCTGTTGTCAAAGGCGGCTGCAGAGGTGCAGCAGGAGGCTCAGGGAGACGCTGAGACAGGCGTTTTCGATGGAGAGACAAGTAATATGGAGCCGATGCTGGACGAGGGGGGTTTTGTCGAGCAGGAAGAATTTGCCAATGAAGAAAATTCTGGCCTGCATGATGACGGTACAGAGATGACGGAATCATTTGCAGATGATACAGATGGTACATATGATGCAGGCGATCCGGACGATGAGGCTTATGAATATGTCTATGAAGAAGTTCAAGATGGCACAGAGGGCAGCAGCGATGCTGATGACGCTGATGCGGACGTATTTAATGAGGAAGAAGCCGGTATTGTGCAGGCAGCAGAAAGCAGCACGAAGGAAGATGGCAAAAAAAGAAACAGATCCAAGATAATCAAAGGCGGTTTGCAGATTAAGTATAAGCTGGTTGGCGCATTTTTTATACCGATCATTCTGATAGTTATCCTGGGTGTTGTTTCCTATATGGTTGCCTCAAAGGCGCTTACATCAAGCTATCAGGCATCATCTCAGTCTACGATTGAGATGACATCGGATTATTATAACCTGATGTTTTCTAATGTTGAGTCGGTTGCGCTTGATATTGTGAACAGCCAGAGCTGCCAGGAATATTATTCAGGCGTGTATAAACAGGATTCTATAAATGAAAATACTGTGTATACAGAGCTTAATAAGGATATTGCCTCAACGGCGCTCGGCAATAAGACGATTGCCAGGATACATATCATAGGTTCGTATGGCAAGTCTATTTTTACGCAAAACAGCGGGCTTCAGCCGCAGGGTGAGTATGAGAACCTGCAGAATGCACCGGAAGGGCAGAAGATTGACAGCAATAAGACGGCATGGTTTACAAACAGGGAATACATGGATGGCAAAAACAGCGGCAAGTATGCGGTAAGCTTCGGACGCCAGCTTTTAGGCACATCTATGAAGAGCGTAGGTTATGTCTTTGTTGATCTGGATTATGATTATGTTACATCTTCGCTGCAGGGGATCGATATGGGTTCTAAGGCAGTGGTAGCCCTTGTTGCGCCGGACGGCGGCGAGATCGTAATTCAGCATGGCGAGATTCAGGAAAGCGGAGAAAAACGGTTCTTTGACAAGGAATTTTATATATCGGCTATGGAAAGCTCTGAGGAATCCGGCAGCTATTATGTACATGCAGACGGCAAAAAGCAGCTGTTTATATACAGCAAAACAAATTCCGGATTTATGATATGCTCGCTTATCCCGGAGAGCCAGATCCTTGCCCAGGCTAATATGATAATGACAGTTTCCGTGACGATGATTATCGCAGCTCTTATTATTGCTGTGCTGATCGGCGGTTTCCTGTCCATGAACATAAGCAAGGCAATCAAGGCAATCATGGATAAGCTGGAAATGGCAGCTTCCGGAGATCTTCGCATTCATGTCGGAATAAAGCGCAAAGATGAGTTTGGCGTGCTTGCCAGCAGCGCCAATACTATGATCGGAAATGTCAAAGGACTTATCGAAAAGACCAAGCGCGTGTCAGGACGCGTTGATGACTCGGTGGAAACTGTGACGGAGAGCGCAAAAGAGCTTCTTCGCGAGACAAAGGAAATTACGGTTGCCATTCAGGAAATTGAAAAGGGCGTTGTGCAGCAGGCAGAGGATTCTGAGGACTGCCTTAAACAGATGGATAGCCTTTCCGAAAAGATTAACATGGTTTATGACAATTCTGACCACATTGCAAAAATCGCAGATGAGACAAATGAGATAGTTGAAACCGGCATGACATATATCCATGCTTTAAAGGAGGATGCAGGCAGTACAGTATCAATCACGCACCAGGTAATTGAAGAAATTCTGAAACTCAGGGAGTCATCTAAGTCAATCAGCAATATTATTGGCGCAATCAATGAGATAGCCGATCAGACTAACCTGCTCTCTCTCAATGCTTCAATTGAGGCTGCGCGTGCAGGTGAAGTCGGAAGAGGCTTTGCGGTTGTTGCCGATGAGATCCGCAAGCTGGCAGAGCAGTCTGTGGATGCTGTAAACCAGATCCGCAAGATAGTGGATGATATAAACAATAAGACAAATGATACAGTATCTATTGCGCAGAGAGCCGAAGATGTTGTGGAGGTTCAGGGAAAATCGCTTGAAAATGCGGAGAAGGTATTTAACGATATCCAATTGCAGTTTGGCAAGCTTATTAATAACCTGTCTTCGATAACGAGCGGCATTGAGACTATCTCGCAGGCTAAGACGCTGACAGTGGATTCCATTCAGAGCATATCAGCAGTTGCGCAGCAGACAGCGGCAGCCTCAGAGGAGGTTACAGAGACTGTCAACCGCCAGCTCAAGCAGGTAGAAGGCTTGAATCTTGCAGCTGAGGATCTTGCTGATAATTCTAACCATTTGTCACAGGCCATTGACTTATTCAAGGTTTAAGATTATTATATTTAGGAGTTTTTACAGGACGAAATTCGGAGGTTAAATATGTATTCATTCAATGAAGTATCAAGTTTTGATCCGGAGCTTGCTAAGGCGATGGATGACGAGCTGGCGAGGCAGAGGAGCCATATTGAGCTTATAGCATCGGAGAATCTGGTGAGCAAGGCTGTAATGGCGGCTATGGGAAGCCCGCTGACGAACAAGTATGCGGAGGGATATCCGGGAAAACGCTATTATGGCGGCTGCGAGTATGTAGATGTTGTTGAAACGCTGGCTATAGAGAGGGCAAAGGAACTGTTTGGCTGTGAATATGCGAATGTACAGCCGCATTCCGGCGCACAGGCAAACCTGGCAGCATTTTTTGCAATGGTTGAGCCGGGAGATACAGTGATGGGCATGAGCCTTGACTGCGGCGGTCATCTGTCGCATGGTTCGCCGGTTAATATTTCAGGCAAGTATTTCAATATTGTGCCTTATGGAGTTACGGCAGAAGGATTCATCGACTATGATGATGTCCTCAGAATCGCAAAAGAATGCAAGCCTAAGATGATTATTGCCGGTGCGAGCGCATATGCCAGGACAATTGATTTTAAGAAATTCAGAGAAATATGTGACGAGACAGGCGCATACCTGATGGTCGATATGGCGCATATTGCAGGACTTGTAGCTGGCGGCCAGCATCCGAGTCCGATCCCGTATGCCGATGTGGTAACGACCACAACCCATAAGACATTGCGCGGGCCAAGGGGCGGCATGATTTTGAGTTCTGCGGAAAATGCGGACAGATTCAAGTTTAATAAATCTGTATTTCCGGGCATTCAGGGCGGTCCGCTTATGCATGTGATAGCAGGCAAGGCAGTCTGCTTAAAGGAAGCGCTTGACCCGAGCTTTAAGACATATGCAGAAAATGTGGTCAAGAATGCGGATGCATTGTGCAAGGGTCTGATGAACAGAGGATTTGATATTGTTTCCGGCGGCACGGACAACCATCTGATGCTTGTAAACCTGCTCAGCAAAGGCGTGACAGGCAAGGAAGTAGAAAAGCTGCTTGATGCTGCCAATATTACATGCAATAAAAATACGATACCGAATGACCCTGCCTCTCCGTTTGTAACAAGCGGCATAAGGCTTGGAACGGCGGCCGTTACAACAAGAGGCTTTAATACAGAAGATATGGATATTGTTGCAGAGGCGATCTCTTTGCTTATTGAAGATGTGGACAAAAATCAGGCAAAGGCAATGGAAATGGTAAAGGAACTGACTGACCGTTATCCGCTGTATGCATAGAATCATATAAAAATTATAAAAGCAAAGGCATGCGGCGAAAGCTGTATGCCTGCTTTTTATATAACAGCAGGAATCAGAAAAGAGGTATTAAGAGGTATTAAATGGAAACGCGTGAGATTTTAGAGCAAGTCAGGTCAGGCGCCATCTCGGTTGAGGAAGCGGAACGCTTTTTTAAAAAGCAGCCGTTTGAGGAGATGGGCTACGCCAAGCTGGATACGCACAGGGAGATACGCTCCGGTTTTCCAGAGGTGGTTTACTGCAGCGGAAAGCCGGATGCTTTTTTAGTATCTATCTTTCAGAAGCTTTTTGAAGAAAATGGCGAAGTGTTTGGGACGCGTGCAAGCATGCATCAGTATGAGGCGGTGCGCGCGGTGCTGCCCCAGGTATGTTATGACGAGGTATCGCATATTCTCAAGGCGGAGCGTGCTGATAAGGAACATATCGGGAAAATTGCAGTTTGTACGGCTGGCACAGCTGATATCCCGGTAGCGGAGGAGGCCGCACAGACAGCGGAATACTTCGGCAGTTACGTGGAGCGCGTCTTTGACGTTGGCGTGAGCGGAATCCACAGGCTTCTTGCAAGGACAGATGTTTTGCAGGAAGCTAACTGCATCGTTGCTGTAGCAGGCATGGAGGGAGCGCTGGCAAGCGTGGTCGGCGGCCTAGTTAGCAACCCGGTTATAGCGGTGCCGACTTCTGTGGGTTACGGAGCCAGCATGCACGGGCTGTCTGCATTGCTGACAATGATTAATTCCTGCGCTAACGGGATTGCAGTGGTCAATATTGACAACGGATATGGCGCAGGTTATCTGGCGACACAGATTAACCGGCTGGCAGCAAGAAAGATGCCAGGCACTGAGGGCAAATAATATTATGTCAAGGAGCAGGTCAAATGAGCGATATATTTGATGTAAATGAGAAGGCTGCAAATGAAAAACTTGAGAAGCTGAAAGAATATTTAAAGGAACTGGGCAGTGTTGCAGTAGCATTTTCAAGCGGCGTTGATTCAACCTTCCTGCTGAAGGTTGCGCATGAAGTTCTGGGAAAAAATGTGATTGCTGTCACGGCAAGGTCTAGTTCATTTCCGCAGCGTGAGCTGAATGAGGCTGAAGAATTCTGCAAGAAGGAAAAAATAAGGCAGGAAATTATTGATTCAGAGGAGCTTGATATCGAAGGATTCAGGAAAAATCCGAAAAACCGCTGTTATCTTTGCAAGCGTGAGCTGTTTGGAAAGATTAAAGGCGTTGCCGAACAAAATAAAATTGCTTATGTAGCAGAGGGGTCAAATAAAGATGACAGCGGGGATTACAGGCCGGGCCTGCAGGCGGTATATGAGCTTGGAATTAAAAGCCCGCTGCGCTATGCTGAGCTGACAAAGGACGAAATACGCTTTTTATCCCGGCAGATGGGTCTGTCCACATGGGACAAACAGTCTTTTGCCTGCCTGTCTTCAAGATTTGTCTATGGCGAGACGATTACAGAAGAAAAACTGATTATGGTGGACAAGGCGGAACAGCTTCTGCTCAATCTTGGATTCCATCAGGTTCGCGTGCGCATACATGACCGTATGGCGCGCATTGAGGTGATGCCGCATGAATTTGACAAACTGCTTTTAACTGATGTAAGGGAACGCATTGTAACGGAATTTAAGCGGTATGGATTTACATATGTAACGATGGATCTGGTTGGATACCGCATGGGCAGCATGAATGAGACATTGAATTTATAACTGGAGGAGACAGATGTCAAAAACACTTTATTTGGAATGCAGCGCCGGCATAAGCGGAGACATGCTCGCGGCGGCTCTGCTCGATCTGGGCGCGGACAGCAATGTTCTGATGAACGTGCTGGAAAGCCTGCCGGTGGACGGATATACGGTGAAAATCGGACGAGTGAAAAAGGCAGGGATTGACTGCTGTGATTTTGATGTCCGTCTTGATGAGGAGCATGAGAACCATGACCACGATATGGCTTATCTCCATGGGCATGATTCAGAAAAAGGACATCACAGCCATAGCGGCGGAGAGGAAGGCTGTCATTGCCATACCGATCATGCTCATCATGCGCATGAGCACAGGAATCTTTCTGAAATCATGCAGATTTTAGATGAAGCCAGTATGACGGACCGCGCGCGTGCAACAGCAAAAAAAATATTTGAGATACTTGCAAAGGCTGAGGCGCAGGCGCATGGCATACCGTTGGAAAAGGTGCATTTCCATGAAGTGGGTGCAGCTGATTCTATTGCGGATATAGTGGCCATTGCCGTCTGCCTGGATAACCTGGACATTGTTCAGGCAGTGGTGCCGAAACTGTGCGAAGGGACAGGAACAGTCCGTTGCCAGCACGGCGTCCTGCCGGTTCCGGTTCCGGCAGTTGCAAATATTATGCAAGCATATGAAATACCGGTGCATTTCCTCGGCATTGAGGGAGAGTTCGTGACGCCAACGGGTGCGGCATCAGTTGCGGCAATCAGGACATGTGGCAAACTGCCGGATCGGTTCAGGATTGAAAAAACAGGCATTGGTGCAGGAAAGCGGAACTACGAGATCCCAAGCATGCTGCGTGCAATGCTGATCAGCGAAATACATGATGAAAAGGAAAATGTAGTCAAGCTTGAGACAAATATTGACGACTGCACGGGGGAGATGCTCGGATTTGTGATGGAGCGGCTATTTGAGGCAGGCGCCAGGGACGTGCATTACACGCCGGTATATATGAAGAAAAACAGGCCGGGCTGGCAGCTTAACGTAATCTGCACTGAAGAGGACAAGGCACGTATTGAACAGATTATTTTTGAGGAGACGACCACGATCGGCATAAGATGTTTCAGAATGGAGAGAGATGTCCTGCCGAGAGAGCAGAAGACAGTGCGCACGCCATGGGGAGATGCAGAAGTCAAGGCGTGCCGCCTGCATGACAGGACAAGATATTATCCTGAGTATGAAAGCGTTGCGCGGATATGCCGCGAGCAGAACAGGCCGTATCTTGAAGTTTATGAGGAAATTTTGCGGCTGTGCGATGGGCAGGCAGGCGCGCGAGAAGCATTGACAAATCAAAAATGATGCCGCCAGGCTAAACGCTTTGGCGCAATCAACGCTTTGGCGCTATAAAACGCTTTTGCGTTATTGACGTTTTGGCGGCATCATTTTTATTATAAGAAATTTAATTTGATTTTTTATTATTTATCACGGTTTTCAAGTTCTTTCATTGCACGTACTTTTAATGACAGGCCGAAGAGGTTGATAAAACCTTCTGCATCGTGATGGTCGTAAAGCTCGCCGGTCGTAAAGGAAGCAATAGATTCATTGTACAGGGAGTACGGGGAAGTTGTGCCGGCCTTGATGATGTTTCCCTTGTACAGCTTGAACTTAACCTCGCCGGTGACATTTTCCTGAGTCTTTTCAATAAAAGCCTGTACGGCCTCGCGCAGAGGCGTAAACCATTTTCCTTCATAAACGATCTGCGCAAACTTGTTGCCCATGTCAAGTTTCATCGTTGTCGTATCGCGGTCAAGAACAAGTTCTTCAAGCTGCTGATGCGCCTCATACAGAATCGTTCCGCCAGGCGTTTCATAAACGCCGCGTGACTTCATGCCGACAACACGGTTTTCTACAATGTCAATAATGCCGATGCCATGCTTGCCGCCAAGCTTGTTTAAAGCGGAGATGATCTCAGATACTTTCATGGCCTTGCCGTTTAATGTCTTTGGAACGCCCTTCTCAAATGTCATTGTTACATATTCGCCCTCGTCAGGAGCTTCTTCCGGCGTGTTGCCGAGTACAAGCAGATGCTTGTAATTCGGCTCATTGGCAGGGTCTTCAAGCTCAAGGCCTTCATGGCTGATATGCCACAGGTTGCGGTCGCGGCTGTAACTTGTATCTGCGGAGAAAGGCAGGTCAATGCCATGCTGCCTGCAATATTCGATTTCTGCTTCACGGGAATCAAGCGTCCACTTTTCATTTCTCCATGCGGCAATAATCTTAATGTCCGGAGCCAGCGCTTTGATTGTAAGCTCAAAGCGGATCTGATCGTTGCCTTTGCCTGTAGCGCCATGGCAGATAGCAGTAGCGCCCTCCTTGCGGGCAATTTCAACGAGCCTCTTGGCGATAAGCGGCCTTGCCATGGAAGTGCCAAGCAGATATTTATTTTCATAAACGGCGTGCGCCTGGACACAAGGCACTATGTAAGAATCGCAAAATTCATCGGTCAGGTCTTCGATATACAGCTTTGACGCGCCGCAGGAAAGCGCTCTTTCCTCAAGGCCGTCCAGTTCTTCGCCCTGTCCGCAGTCTGCGCAGACGCAGATTACTTCGTAGTCAAAATTTTCTTTAAGCCATGGAATGATGGCTGTTGTATCCAGTCCGCCTGAATAAGCCAGAATAACTTTTTCCTTCATGATTGACAATCCTCCTGTATAATTATTACTTGTCTTATCATAATCCAATCGAAATAAAAATGCAATAGGCACTTGAATAAACTCAAAAAATATATGCAAAATATTCATTTTTTATGCATATTAATAAAAAATCTGCAAATAAGTCTTTACATGGGGAAAAAAGTTGTTATAATGGAAGTTATCCCGATGGGTGAGAATAAAAATTATTCATCAAGTGATGTATAAAATGCAGGCGCGGCAGATTATGGACGAACGCGCAGGAATGGAGATTGATATGGTAAAAGTAGGGATTATCGGTGCGACAGGCTACGCCGGAAATGAGCTTGTGAGGCTGCTGCTGGGACACAGGGACGCTCAGATAGTGTGGCTTGGTTCCAGAAGTTATATTGATAAAAAATATTCCAGCGTGTATGGGAATATGTTCCGTCTCGCGGATGCTGCCTGCATGGATGACAATATGGAAGAACTGGCAGGGCAGGCTGATGTGATTTTTACGGCAACGCCGCAGGGATTTTGCGCCTCTCTGGTAAATGAAGAAATTTTGCAAAAAACAAAGATTATTGATTTGAGTGCTGATTTCCGTTTAAAAGATATTGCTGTTTATGAAGAATGGTACAAGATCGAGCATAAGGCTCCTCAGTATGCAGAGGAAGCGGTTTATGGCCTCTGCGAGGTGAACCGGGAAAAGATAACGCCGCAGACGCGGATCGTTGCCAATCCTGGCTGTTATACGACAACTTCTATCCTTACGCTTTACCCGGTGGTCAGGGAAGGCATTATCAATCCTGACACTATCATTATAGATGCAAAGAGCGGAACATCTGGAGCAGGCAGGGGAGCCAAGGTGGATAATCTGTACTGCGAGGTAAATGAAAGCATAAAGGCGTATGGCGTAGGTACTCACAGGCATACGCCGGAGATAGAGGAACAGCTCGGCTACGCCTGCGGAAGGAATGACCTGCGCTTAATCTT
>CANRBP010000022.1 GCA_947628875.1 uncultured Lachnospira sp. | reverse complement strand
AGGTCAATATCGCTCAAATAGGCAATGCCGGTTGCTATAATCACCGGCTTGCCCAACCTGGCTATTTTTCTTATAAGCGGAATATCATTGATCTCAAATGATGCCACCTTGTATGCCGGCACATCCATTTTTTCCAGAAAATCCACCGCTGATCCATCAAACGGTGATGAAAACAAGTCCAATCCCTTGCTTTCCGCATAACGCTTTAAATCAGGCTGCCATTCCCACGGCGTATATGCAGTCTTATATAGCCGGTGCAGTGTCGTGCCGTCCCAGATTGTTCCCTGCGTGATCTGAAAATATGGATTGTCGCAATCCAGCGTGATCGTATCCGCCGTATATGTCTGGATTTTTACAGCATCCGCCCCGGCACTGGCCGCAGCATCAATAATAGCTAATGCGCGTTCATAATCCATATTATGGTTTGCTGACATTTCTGCAACGATATATACAGGCGAAGTCTGAGAAATTATATGACTGCCTATTTTAATCTCTTTTTTCATTGGCGGCTGCCACCTCCTGCTGTATGCTGATTTTTCCTCTTTTCACGCTACTTGTCCATTTCCCTGAGAGCCTGCCGCAGTTCCTCCACGTTCAGCCATTCTGAATTTGTTCCGGAGTTATACTCAAACCCTTCCGGGACGAGATGGCCGCCTTCGAGAATATCGCTTTCTCTCCGCCAGCTGTAATGCGGATAAATTATATAATGCTTGTCATATTCATATGTCATGCGCGAATCATCTTTTGTAACCATAACCTCATGCAGCTTTTCACCCTCACGGATACCTATCTGCACAAGCTTGGCGTCTTTCCCAAGCGTATTAAGGCACATTGCCTGAGCCAGATCGTCAATGTGGAATGAAGGTATTTTAGATATATAAGTTTCCCCGCCTGTTGATTCCTCCAATGCTTTAAAAACTAACTCTACGCCCTGCCTCAGCGTGATCCAGAACCGGGTCATCCTGCTGTCTGTGACTCCTAATTCATAGCTGCCTGCATCCAGCAATTTTTGCCAGATCGGGATTACAGAACCTCTGCTTCCGGCAACATTTCCATAACGAACCACCGAAAAGATCGTGCCGTTTTGGCCGCTGTACGCATTTGCTGCGATAAACAGCTTGTCTGACACAAGCTTGGTTCCGCCATACAGATTTATTGGATTGACCGCCTTATCGGTAGACAGCGCAACTACTTTTTTGACATTGCTGTCCAGCGCCGCATCAATTACATTCTGCGCGCCGTTGATATTTGTCTTTATCGCCTCTATAGGGTTGTACTCACATGTCGGCACCTGCTTCATTGCCGCCGCATGGATCACATAATCAACACCAGCAAAGGCACGCTTCAAACGCTCTTTATCACGTACATCACCAATGAAAAAGCGCACCTTCGACATATCTATCTTTTCCTGATATGCACTCTGCATAACGCTCTGCTTGTACTCATCACGCGAATATATGATAACCTTTTTCGGATCATATTTTTCAAATATCATCTCCAAAAATTTTTTTCCAAACGAACCTGTTCCCCCGGTGATCAAAATGTTTTTATTATTCAGCATCTTAGCGTCCCCTTTTCTCTTCAAAGTTACTCATGCATACATTTTATCATGCTTTGATAATTTAGGCAAATTCGATTTCATATATGGTAACTTCATACAAATCTTTACTCATATCACCACGGATCAGCAGATCCAACTGTTCTTTTATATGAGCAATCTTTTTTTTATAAACAGCCAAAATATCCTGACTATGCTTGACAGCCAGCAACGCTCCCTCTATGCCATCATCTTCCTGGTAGATCTGTGACAATATTTCATTTTCCTCATCGCGCGCATACATTGTCAGTAAGCCCATAATTGGCTCCTGCTCATTTAATGCACTATCTTTTTCAATATCTCTCCGAAGCTGATCAAAACTTAAATTATTTGTCTCTCCGGCCTCTAATAATTTAGCCATTTTTTCATACTGCTGAATTTCCTGTTCAAATTTTTTCTCCAGTTCCAAACAGCGCTCCTGCATAGAACAAATGTATTGATAGACATTTTCCAATTCCTCTTCCGTATATAAATTTTCTGCCATCTCAATAACATTTGTATCAAACGGGGTCTGACAGTACTGATCTACTGCCTCCTGCAGGCTCATTTGCTTTGCGCCATATATCTTTGCACCGCCTTCTGTCGCATTTATCACATTTATCTGGGGATTATCCTCGATCCTGCCTTCAAACCATTCCTTATACATTTTAAAATTGTGATAAGTCATCAGGGTTTCGCCATCCTGGCCTTCCACATATGTTATATCTTCATCCAATTCCTCATTAAGTGCTTTTTCTTTGTATACATTGCTTGCATGCTTTCTGTCGCCTGTAAATGCAAGATCTTGCCCCACAAGTATAATATTTTTAAATCCCAGATATTCTGCAAGCGAATATGCATTATTAGCTACAGAACCGCCTGTCTGAAGGCCGTCAACATGGCGTTTCAGAATATAATATGTTTTTAAAGAAAATTCATCACCTGAAAAAGCAATCATCTTTCCCCTATGCAGCTGTACTGCCGTTGAAAGAGACTGCCCGCATGCAACAAGCGGAATTTCTTCTATTCGTTCATCCGCAAACAATGAAACTGGCTTATGTGAATCCACCGTAATAAGCATATCCGGAAGGATATCATGCTGCAAAAGCTTTCGTATTGCCGAATCTACTGCAATTAAAACAGCATTTCCCTTTGCCTGTTTCAAAACATCAACATTTTTATCAAGCGACGGTCCTGCAGCAATAATAATTGCCGGAACTTTATCCATTTCAACTTTATTTTCAATAAAACTTTTTTTGAGGTTATTTATTGATGAACCTTTAAGAAGCGCCCATATATTGCTTACTATGTTATCACATATTTCTTCTCCGGTATCCCTCAATGTATTTTGAACAGCCGAAATCATCTTTATAACTTTACGGCAATCATCTATAAATTTTTGAAGCTGCTGCATATATAAGCGTTCATATCCCGGACTTAACAAAATCTGAACCAAATCAATAAGCTCCCAAGGGCAATTTATCTCAAAATAATTCCTAAAGCTGTTCATATTCATGTTCTCCACAAATATTGTCAGCCTTTTGTCAGACAGTATATCGGATATATCTATCTGTTCTGCAACTGTTTGAAAGATTTGCGCGTCCGGCTCATATAGGATAACAATGTTTTCATCTCCCAAAACAGAAAGGAGTTCCCGTGCATACATTCCATTAGATAATCCAAGCAAGACAAAAATCCCTTTATAATGTGCATCCTTATATGCATTTACCCACTGTTCTGCAGCCCACTGTGCTTTATAACGGCTGTTCAGATACCATATGCGTTTTTCTCTCTGTATACAAATAATCTGTTCATTTAGTGCCGAAGCTTCAACCGCAGCTTTATCTGGCTGGTCTGTATAATTTCTGCACGCTTCTGCAAGTGCAGGCATTCTGCTCTGTAAGATTTCAAGATTTTTGTCAAAGATATTTAATTCACATTTACTCATATCAAATTTTATCCCTTATTTCCTGATAAAATAACAAGCCTTCACGTATCTCAAAATAGAGCGTATCCGCGAGTTGCAAAACATCCTTGCAATCTATCGCTTCCGCTGCATTCTGAAATTGCGAATACAGCACTTCTATCGGTATTTCTACTTCTATATTTCCGCAGGCATTCAGCATGCGCTGATATATGTCCTGAATCTGCGGCAAAATATTGTCTAAAATCACCTGCGCATTGACAATATCCCCCTGATATAGCAGAACCGCTGCCCGCTCTGTATCAATAATCAAACTGCCAGTCTCTTCTTTGCTGCATGGCATCATTAATAGCCTCCATACTTTAATATATCTATAAATTATTCTCCTATAAAATTTTTTAATAGATAAAAAAGAGGCTGGCTTATCCGCCAGCCTCCATATAAAATTCTAATTACTGAATAAGTGATAAAACGCCCTGTGTCTGCTGATTTGCCTGTGCAAGCATTGACTGTCCAGCCTGTGCAAGAATGTTATTCTTGCTGTACTCAACCATTTCTTCAGCCATATCAGTATCACGAATACGTGATTCAGCAGCCTGTGTATTCTCGCTTGTAGTATCCAGGTTGTTGATCGTGTGCTCCAACCTGTTCTGCAAAGCACCCAATGCCGAACGCTGTGTAGATACAAGCGTGATAGCCGACTGAACAGCTGCCATAGCCAAACCAGCGGCATTAAAGCTGCTTACTACTAATTTAGCAACACCAATGCATGATGCATCCATGTTAGCAATAGAAATCTTAATGTTCTGTCCACTCAAAGCCCCCACCTGAAGATTTCTGTCAGCGAATGTACCATCAAGCAAGTTCATAGAGTTAAACTGTGTTGTTGATTGAATCCTGCTGATCTCACTTGTCAGCTGATCGATCTCTGCCTGGATAGCCGCTCTGTCTACTGACGTGTTTGTATCATTTGCAGCCTGCGTTGCAAGTTCATTCATTCTCTGCAGAATAGAATGCGCTTCATTCAAAGCCCCCTCTGCAACCTGAATCAATGAAATACCATCCTGTGCGTTGTCAGATGCCCTGTTCAGGCCTCTGATCTGGCTCCTCATCTTCTCTGAAATCGAAAGACCTGCTGCATCATCTGCCGCCCTGTTGATTCTATAACCTGAAGACAGTTTCTCAGTAGCTGTCGATAATGCCTTCGTCACGCCGCCCAACTGCCTGTTTGTGTTCATTGCCGAAATATTATGCTGTACTACCATATGTTCTTCCTCCTTGAATTGCAATCATCCATAATTTATTCTTATTAGTGATAAACCTTTCTATTTATTATCTGTTATCACTCACTTGTTTTATATATCGGTACTTTTAGAATATTCTTAACCTCAAAATCTAAAAAAATATTTTTTTCTTAAATTTTATATGTTTTATTTCAAAAAAAGAGCCGGCATGCAGCCGACTCTCTTTTTATTATAGTAGTAATGCTAATTAACCGAGAAGTGAAAGTACACCCTGGTTTGACTGATTAGCCTGAGCAAGCATTGCCTGACCTGCCTGTGACAGGATATTGCCCTTGCTGTACTCAACCATTTCTTCAGCCATATCAGTATCACGGATACGTGATTCAGCAGCCTGTGTATTCTCACTTGTTGTATCCAGGTTGTTGATCGTGTGCTCCAGTCTGTTCTGAAGAGCACCCAATGTTGAACGCTGTGTAGATACAAGCGTGATAGCTGACTGAATAGCTTTCATAGCTGTACCAGCTGAAGAAAAACTGCTTACCTTTACATTATTAACACCAATTGATGAAGCATCCATGTTACCAATTGAAATCTTAATGCTCTGACCGCTAAGAGCGCCAACCTGAAGGTTCTTACCGCCAAAGCTGCCATCCAACAGATTCATTGTATTGAACTGCGTTGTTGACTGAATCCTGTTGATCTCACTTGTCAGCTGATCGATCTCTGCCTGGATAGCTGTCCTGTCTGTTGATGTGTTTGTATCGTTTGCAGCCTGCGTTGCAAGTTCATTCATTCTCTGCAGAATAGCATGTGCCTCATTCAAAGCACCTTCTGCAACCTGAATCAACGAAATACCATCCTGTGCATTATCAGATGCTCTGTTCAAGCCTCTGATCTGGCTTCTCATCTTCTCAGAAATAGAAAGACCTGCTGCGTCATCGCCTGCACGGTTAATCCTATAACCTGATGACAACTTCTCTGTTGACTTTGACAGTCCGCTAGCTACGCCTGTCAACTGTCTGTTTGTGTTCATTGCTGAAAGATTGTGCTGTACTACCATAATGATTTCCTCCTTGAATTTGCGGTGGCATCCCTGCCACTCTTATTTTTTGTTCAAGATACAAACCATTGTATAATATCATACAATAAATATATGCATTACCCCTTTTGTATCCTGCTATTTATTATATCGGACCTTATATAAAAAACTTTAGTCCGGATATAAACTTTTTTATTTTTTTTGATCCATGAACTGCGGTTCATAATTCAGTTTGTTCATACTTTTATAATATGTATTTGTCATCTGGGTGCTGCGTTTCGCATTCTGCAATTCCTTGCGGATACTTGCAAACTTGCTCTGCACAAGCGCTTTATTACGCGCTTCCTGCGCCTCGATCCGAACTCCCAGATCAGTTACTGCCCGGATCAATCCCTGAATTTTTGTTATCTCCTCCCGGTATGCTGCCTTATTATCGCCAATCTGCTCGCGAACCCTGGCAAAAACCGTGTTAAATCCTTCATCCAGCTGAAGCATATTTTCAATCAATGCATCTTTTTCGTCAACATTTTTCTGAAAAGCAGCCTCATCAAACCCCTCTGCAGTCACCAATTCCTTCTGTTCTTCATTTAAAACAACCAGTTTCTCTAGGATCACCTGTTTTTTCTGCAGACTGTCAATCAGCATCTGTAAATAATTGTCTGTTTGCATGCCAACACCACTTTCCTGAAATTTAAATTCAGGCTTTACTTTTATTCTTAGCAACTATCTGTTTCCAAAGATCGCGCATGCCCCGTATCTCTTTCAGCGCACGTTCCAGAATCACCGGATCTTTTCTGATATTGGCCTCCACAAGCAATTCATAAATATATTTATAAATCCTGTCAAAATCTTCTGCGACAGGATATTTATGGTTTAACGTTGCCTGCAGCTCTACAATGATATCCTCCACACGCATAATATTATAATGCGTCTTCTCAATATCATTATGTTCCAATGCAATAGCAGCGAGATTGCAGAACTTAATCGCCCCCTCATATAGCATCAGGGTCAAATCACCTGACGCTGCTGTCATAATTTGATTTTTGTGATATAAATCATATCCTTGATTAAGTGCCATTATAACCTCCCTGCAGCTATCCGTATGCTGCCAATATATCCCATGCCGGCTTCAGCTGCCAGCATGGGTATAATTTTTTGAACACTCAGCCGCCAAAGAAACCGGTCAAAGACGAAGACTGGCTATTCAGCTTTGATAATGCAGATTCCATTTTTGAAAATTTATTGTAATAGTAGTCTTCCCACTTCTTTACAATATCTTCCTGATCTGAAATTTTCCTGTTATATTCTGAATATTCAATTGCCATCTCTTTATCATTATAGATGGTATAAATACTGCTCATGGTTGTGCTGCTCATCCGCTTAGTCAGATCTGAATACAAATTTGTCGCAAGCTGTGAAAAGAACGAAATAACAGTATCCGGATCATCAATCAATGCTTTCCGCAGCTTATCTGTATTTCCTGATGTATAGGAATCATCAGCGTCACCGTCAATATGGAACGCGCCCTTATCATTTTCACCAGACTCAAAATAGCCAAGAGTCTTAATTCCAAAACTTGACAGCGAATATTTCTTGCCATTGATCTCTATAGCGCTTGTCATAATCGTCTTCATTGCAGATGATGCATTTCCTAATGTAGAATCTTTGCGAAGCAGGGAATCTTTTATCTTCTGCTCCCACTTTTCGATTTCATCATCAGTCATTGCTTCTTTTTCTTCACTTGTCAATGGCTCATATCCTCTAGAGCTTGCTGCATTGTAAGCAGTATCCATTGCAGTGATCAGAGTATTGTACTCTTTAAAGAAATTTTTGATGGTATCATAAATCGCATCTACATCTGTATCTGTTGTAATTGTAACCTGTTCGCCAGCTTTCGTCAAGGCCAAAGCCTCAATTGACAAACCGTTTACAGAAAAATTATTGGTGTTGTTTGTAAAAGTTGCACCATTTAAAACAATTTCAGCATCACTCCCGGCGATCCTGACTGCTCCTTCAGAATCTGAAAAGCTTCCGCCGTCGAGTTCTGTGACAAACTGGCTGGCATAAGTCACCTTTGCATCAATCGCATTATCAGACTGCGTGTGCAGCTCCCGATTGGCTGCATCTACCTCTGCGACAATTTTATTATATGCGGCCTGATTTGTATCCTTATCGGAAGCTGCTACAGCATTTCCATTGTCGTCAAGATTTACATAATCACTGGAGCTGTTCATGATCTCAATATTCTTGTCATATGTATCTATCTGACTCTCAACACTCTTTATGCCGTTCATGAGGCTGTTGTATGTTTTCAGTTCTTCCTCGCTCATCTTAGATGTATCATAAACAGTGTTACCCTCTGCATCTGTTGATTTTACATCAGCTGAAACGGTATTCCCCCAATCTTCCAGAGCCTGCTTGCGTTCTTTCAATGATTCATCAAGCTTCTCCCTGCTGACAAAGGTATCATCTGATTTGATTTTATCAATCGCAGCCTTTGCCTCATTATAACGTGCGGCATATGCATTTGCGCGATCTGCATAGCTGATCTTAACCTTTTCATAAGCGGCCTCTTTTATTGCATCCAGCGCACTACTCTGAGCCGGATCTTTATAACTTGCCCATTTTCTGTACTCAGCCACATTGGCATCTTCCACGCCGTCCTTTGATTTGGTCGTAAACAAGCCAAGTCCCTGAATCGCCTTCAAGCCGCCTGCATCGTTGGCTACCATAGAAAAATCATGATCAGCGCCTGATGTCTGTGAACTGATGAAAAACCTCTGGTTTATTTCGTCAAAATTTGCATTAAGTCCTGCCTCTTTTAACTGAGTCACAAACTGGTTTACAGTCATATCCCCGGATATCGCGATATCCTTTGTCTTGCCGTCTACAGTCACTGAAACAGAACCGCTGCCTGCATCTGCTCCCAGTACAGTGCTAAGTTTGCTTGAACCTGTAACTTTAACGCTCTGCCCGTTTGAATCCTTAACTTTAAGCTGTCCGCCTGTCAGATATCCCGTTGACGCCAGCTTCTTCACTTCCAGCGTCTGCGTTCCATTAACAGCAGATGAATCCGCCTTAACGCTTGCATACGAGCTGTTGGAAACTGTAGCCTTCTTAACATTGTAGGTCTTGGAATATCTTGCAGCAGACAATGTTTTGCTGTAAAAATTATAAATATTCGTATTCATTGCCTTCCAGCTGTCCTGTTTCCATGACAGCTTGGTCTGTGCCTTTACCATGTTATCTTTTTTGAGCGAATACGCCGATACCAAAGCAGACACTAAGGCTTCTGTATCCATGCCTGATGATAATCCTGACAACCTTATTGCCATAATACACTCCTATCTGCACAATCCATTGTGCCGTTTACGCGAACATCCTTGTTCATGTTTTATTGCCGCTGCGAAAATTTATCTCTTTTCATCAACCAAAATTCCAGCAAGCTCCCATACCTTAGCCAGCATCTCTAATGCTTTTTCAGACGGTATCTCCCTGATGACCTCGTTAGTCTCCTTGTCTTTGATCTTAACGGTGATCCGGTTAGTAGGCTCATTGTATCCAAATTCCGCAGTTGTCTTCCTGTTGATCAGCTTATTAAGCTCATTAACATCTTTCATAGTAGCAGTCTGCTGTTTCATTTGCTTTTCCTGCTGATCGCCGGTACTCTTTCCCTGCTTATCCACCTGCTGCTGGCTGACCGAACCTGACTGAGAAGACTGTGCCGCATCCGTGCTGTACTCTGTCTCTGCAACCGGTGTTGTGTCCTGAACCGGCCTCGCCATACTTGTTCCCTGATAACTCTGTGCCCCTGTTACACCGCCTATTGTTTCAATCCTCATTGCATGTCACCTCCGTGTGATGATTCACTGCCTTACTTTGTATGCAGAATATATTTATTGTTTATGGTTTATATCGGTATAATATTAAAATATATTAACCGCATTCCGCAAAAAATTATTTTTTCCCAAACAGCTCCTTCAACTGGCTCAAATCCACTGATTTCGCAGCCTCCTGGTTTGCATTCTGGATCTGCAGGTAAACTTCTTTCCGGTAGACCGGGATTGATTTTGGAGCTGATATGCCAAGCTTTACCTGGTCGCCCTTTATATCGATCACAGTCACCTCGATGTTGTCATTGATAACGATTGCCTCATCTCTCTTTCTTGATAATGCCAGCATCTCATTCACCTGCCTTTTCTTTTTTCTTGTTAAGCACATCATAAATCGGAAAACGCACCTGATATTCTTCATTATCAGCAATAAGCTGTATTGCTTTCCTCGTGCCTGCATTGATGATGATCGGTGCTTTCAGATTGCATGTCATGCGCGTCAGATCAGGCGGCACTGTGGCGATCACGAGCACCAGCAAATCTGCATTGGCAATGTCTTCCCCTAATGTCTGTATAAGCTCATCTTCCACGATCGGATCATAATCTTCACAGATCAGCTCCGGACGAATGATCGGCAGTGCCAGCGCCACATCATCTAAAGACTGCAGCCACATGATCATTGCATCTTTATTTTTTTCGATATCATATACAATAGCATATCTCTTATAGTCCTCAAAGCCTATAAGTCCGCTGTCAAACATGATGATCTTCTCATCATCGATTTCAACTTCCCCAAACCACTTTGTTTTTACTTTCATCTATAATCATACCTTTCTGTTGGCTGTTTCATTTTACAGGAAATCCAGCAGCGTCTGCTGTACTACCTTGCTGGCTGCCGTTAATGATGCATTGTATACAAGTTCAGCCGCGGAGTATCCGATGACAACTTCCTCCAGATCAATGTCCTCGTTCTCGGATTTTAAGGCTGTAAAGTTAGTTTTCTGCTCTGTCAGCCTTGACTGCGTAAGTTCCAGGCGCCTGCGCCTGTTTCCGACATCCGCCTTTGCCAGAGAAACTTCCTGCTGGTAGCCTTTCATCTGTGCAACGCCGTTCTCAAATGTATTTGTCATTTCTTCCTCTGCAAGTTCCTTCTGTTTCGTCAGTCCTTCCATGATCGAAGAAAGCTTTTGCTGAGAGGCCTCATCCTGGTACTGTTCCTGCTCCATCATGTTTTCCACATGCTCTATCTGCGTCTCAATATCGATCACGTTCTGCACGGAAGTAATAAGGTTATCAATGTCTCTTCCAAGATATATATTGTAAGCGGTATTTGCCTCTGTATTCACCTTTAGTTTCTGTGAAAAATTGACATTGTATTCAATATCTTCGTTTTCTTTTTTATATACCAGCTTCTCGCCATGCAGCATATGAGCCGGATTATTATCAACGCAATCATAATACATGATCGGGTTTAAGTCGCCTTTGATGAAATTATCCTTTGTATACGTAAAGGAGCAGCCGTCAGCCGAATATACCTGCCTGTATATATTTTCCCCCATCAGTATCTCGCCGGTTGCCGGGTTAAAAGCCAATTCGTTTTCTCCCGGCTGATAATTCGTATCTGTAGTAACATTCGTCACCTGAATTACAGTCTGAGCAGCATCGTTTAAGGTAATAGAAAACTGCTTTGCCGTATCTTCCTTATCCGGAACTTCGCAGACATCTCTGTAACCGATCCTAAGCCTGTGCACCTCAGACACATTCGGCATAATGACATCGCCTGTAGCCGGGTCTGTTTTTACTGCCAGGTTCAGGATATCATCATTTGAGTAAGCATCCGTGTATACCGTTTTCATTTCCAGATCGTCCCTTGAAAACTTCTGGGTAATAGTGAAATCCTCATCTGCTGCATCCTCGTCCGACTGGTAAGTCAGCGGCGTATCTGTCATAAAGCCTGTGAAAATATACCGTCCCGCATATTCTACATTTCCCTCCGCATAGAATGCGTCACGCAGCTTATTCAGGCTCTCTGCTATCGTATTACGCTCCGCTGAAGAATAAGAATCGGTTGAACCCTGCGTGCAATAATCGTAAAGATCTTCCAGGATCTTGTAGCCTGTCTCCAATGCATCCTCTGTCGTCTTTAACCACGATGTCGCATCAGGTATATTTTTTCCCAGATATTGCGTAACCTGATCCAGGCTGGCACGCAGCCTCAACGCCCGGATAGCAATAATCGGATCATCTGACGGCTTGCTGATCTTTTTCTCTGTAGCAAGCTGGTTATCCCAATTATTTAACTGCCGCTTATTTATCTGCACATTTGCCATAGTGCTGTTGATCATCATTCTGTTTGTAATTCTCATTGCAATCCTCCTTCCCGGACGCTTGACGCCCATCCGCTGCCTTTATACGCCAGTCTGATTGATCAGCCTGTCATAAATCTGATTCATTACTGACATCATCTTTGAATTAAGGTTATATGCCTGCTGAAATTTCATCATATCCATCGCTTCTTCATCTGTATCGACTCCCATCACAGACAGGCGCTGGTTATGTATGGTCGTCTGCAGGTTTGTATAATTTATATACAGGTTATTTGCCTTTTGCGCATCTATCGACATGTCGCTGACAATCGTTTCCAGGAAGTAGCTTGCTGTACCGCCGTCAAAAATAGTTGCTGTCTGTATATTATTGATGTCATCAATAATCAGATCGTTTGATTCGCCTGTATTAGTTGTCTTTTTTATCGCCAGCAGATCTGCATTTTCAAGCAGTTCAGGATTAACCGTGATATTGCCTGCTGTCATAACTTCCGTATTCTTCTGGGTCACAAACAGGGAAATTCCCTTATTTTTGCCGTCTGATGTATATCCCGCATTAATAACTTTATTGACCGCCTCCGCAAACACGCTAACAAACTGATTAAGCTGAGACTGGTAATACGGAATTCCTTTATATTCCGTGTTGTTAAGCGGATGATCTGCTGTTGACAGCAGCTTGTTGCCATCGGAATCTACTATATAATTCCCGTCCCCATCCATGCTGTAGCCTTCGATCTCGCCATTGCAGCCATCGCGGATATCCACAAGTCCCCTGAGATGTCCGCCAAGCGAATCACTGTATATATCAAAATTCTGTCCTGTCTTCCACTGAATATCATAAAGCGCATCAGCATCTGACGCGTTCCTTTTTTCCTCCCTGGCCACAACCTGCAAGGTATTAAACGAATAAGATGTTACCAGCGTCTGGCCATTGATGCGGATAGAATAGTCTGTCAGATTATTTCCAAGTTCTTCCTCAGTTACATCTATATTCACAATTTCTGAAAGCTCGTCAACAAGTTCATTTCTCCTGTCACGCAGATCATTAGCATCGCCGAAGTTTGCTTCGATCTGGTTGATCTGACGGTTTAATGCTGCGATATTTTTGGACAGCGCATTTATCTTTTCCACTGCATCCTTGATTTCGTTATTCGCATCCTGCTGGATTTTTCTCAGGTTTGTACTTAATACATTAAAATAATCTGACAGGCTCTTTGCATTATTGATAAACTGGTTTTTTGCTGAAATTTCGCCAGGCGACAGCGTAAGCTGATTGACCGCTGAAAAAAAGCTCTGGTATTCCTCACAGTAGCCATCCAGGATAAACTCATTAAGGTAATCCTCTATCTGCCCCATATAGTTTTCCTTAACGCCATACTGTCCATAACTGGACTGGTTATTGCGGTACTTTACATCATAATAGCTGTCCCGGATCTGCTGGATTTTCTCAACGACTACGCCGGAACCCATTGCACCGTACGATGAATATGCGCGGAGGGCATCCGCCGCATGAACCTGCGCCACCTGCCTTGTATACCCCGGCGTATTGATGTTGGACACATTATGCCCGCAGACATTTAAAGATGTCTGTGCAGCCTGCAGTCCCGTATAGGAAATTGTCAAACCAAAAAATGTAGATGCCATGCCTTATCCTTTCTCATCGTCCAAGCGATGTAACGATGTGTTCCAGCATTTCACTAATCACGTTTACATACCTGGACGCTGCATTGTATGCCTGCTGGTACTTGATCATCTTTTCGAGTTCCTCATCGGAGGAAACGCCCTCTGTCATAAGCCGCTGGTTGTCATAGCCGTCCACCTGCGTCTGCTGGTGGGTGACATAGTAGTCAAGAACCTGCCCGGCCGTTGCAAACTCTCCGATATAATTGTTATAAAATGTATTAAAATCACTGACCGCATAAGCCTCAGAATTAAGCGATGCAAAATCTGCGTTCCACACATCTATCAGCTGCTGCCCTCTGGCCATATCCTCCTTGCCTTCGCGCGTATGCATCGGTATCTTGCCTACATTATGCGCAACCTCCGCATTCATTTCCAGATTGCCCAGCTCATAATAGGAACGCGTGCC
Organism: uncultured Lachnospira sp.; assembly: GCA_947628875.1. Taxonomy (GTDB): domain Bacteria; phylum Bacillota; class Clostridia; order Lachnospirales; family Lachnospiraceae; genus Lachnospira. The sequence goes on along the minus strand of CANRBP010000022.1, from coordinate 3,482 downwards.
TCTTTCATTAACACTGTTGCGGACATACATGTCTTTTCCGTTTTCGTCCTTTATAACGATATAGCGTTTTGTATTTTCCCTTGAAAACAGTTCCTCCCCCAATGTCCTGTCATCATCCATGCCATAATCGGTTTTATCCATATCAAGTATGCTGTACCGGTATGACTGCGGCGCAGCCTGTGCAGCATGATTTTTATCCAAATACAGCAGTTCTTCCGACTCATACACATATGTTCCTGTGCCGTCATCTTTCCCTGTAATCAGATTGCCTTTTTTATCATACAGCTGCATTGGCGCATTTGAACTGTAAACATATGCAGCCGGCACAATATCGTTTCCGTCAGCATCCTTTAACGCATTCTGCACTACCATGTCTTTTTCAGGGCAAAATACGTTATTAATGCCTTCAACGATACCGTTTACAAGCTTATCTATCCCGGCAATCGCACTCAATATAACAGAAGGCTCAATATATTTGTCATAATATGCCTGCGCTTCCTTATATGCGTCATAATCATTCTGGTAAGCCGCCTTGCCCTTGTCAGTTGTCAGATCATAATCCGATATCTTCGGCCGCACCGGAATATCGCGGTAATCTGCATAAATATTGCCTCTTGCAAGCATCAAGCCTTTGAGTTCGCCTTTGTCTGCATCTGTTCCTGTATTGTACAGCTCGCTTTCAGGATAAACATCCCTGTCAAAAGCCGGCCAGACCGGTATAATAAGATTTGTATTCTCTACATATCTTGTATCCATATAACTAATCGAACTGATTGTAACAAACGGAACATGCTCAGCTGACACGACCACCTCGCCATTGTTTACCTCATAATAGGAAATATCCATATATCCGCTCAGTTCGTCCAGTGCCGTATCACGCTGGTCACGCAGGTCATTTGCAGTTTCTATGCCGCCTGCCTCGATCTTTGCTATCTGCTTGTTCAAATAATAAATGGTGTCGCCAAGTTCATTTATCCTGTCAACTTTATTGTGTATTTCTTCATTCAGGGTTTCCTGGTAACTTTTCAATCCCTGGTAAACCGCATTTGCCCTTGTCAAAAAAGCTGTCGCATTCTGAACCAGAGAGGATCTTTTTACTGTGCTGACCGGCTCCTTGCTGATCTCGTTAAGCGCGTTGTACAGGTTGGTAAGCGATTCCTGGAACGTGACGCCCTGCATCTCCCCAAACTGATCCTCAACTTCCTCCACAGCTTTGTACTGGCTGGAATAGTATCCAAGCCTGCCATTCTCCGCACGGTACGCGCTGTCAATAAACTGATCCCTTATGCGCCTGATCTCTGACACGCCAACTCCGAGGCCGCAAGTAGATGTAACTACATTTGCATTCGGATTGCCATATGGCATATATGTTGTATCCTGAAATGCAATCTGCTGCCTTGTATAACCTTTGGTATTTACGTTTGCAAGATTGTGTGCTGTTGTGTGTAATGCTGCCTGTGAAGATTTCAACCCCGATGAACCTATGTACAGACCCGACATTCCATTTGCCATTGTTTAACTCCATTCTGCCAATATGCTCATCCATAAGCGAGGCTGACCCTTCATCCTTGAAGGGTATTATAGAAAAAAGAAAAAGTCACCGAAACAGTGGCTTTTTATTGAACATCCATATTCATCTATTGTTTTGCGTCAAAGCTGCCCACGCCGGACATCCCTGTCTCTTCATAGGCACTCTTGCTGTAATTGCCCGTCTGTGGCGCTATGACTGCGTTCTTTGCAAGATTGAGCTCAAACTCAATCATTTCCATAGACTCTTTTAGCAAAACTTTATTGTTCTCATTAACCTTCGTCAACTGTTCTAAAGTGCGCTTGAGCTTCAAATGAACTGCACGCAGCGCGTCCCTGTCCTTCGGCTGTTTCTCAAGCATCTCAATAATTCTGTCAATTTTCGTATTTTTTTCAGGAAGATTTAATACATTACAAATATCCTTCACGTTTTCAATGCGCTTTTCCTCAAGCTCGTCAATCGTTCCGATATGCTTCTGCTCCTGAACCAGAATCTCCTGTAATGTTTCCACATTGCCACTGACAATAGCGGCAGTCTTATGTTCAGACAAGCTCTCTAATCCCTCATATTCGGCATTTTCCTTTTCCAGTACATCTATTAATGTCTCAATCAAACTTGCCATCCGATAAAACCCCGCTTAAAATGCTAATACGCCTATGCCGCCTAAAATCTTATCAGCAACAGCCTCCAGGCTTATATTATATGTGCCTGCCGCCATCTGCGCTTTGATCCGTGCAACCTTGTCTTCACGAATATCTGCCGCGCTGCTCACAGCTGCCTTTGCTGTCTGGTAATTCTTCGCTGTCTGTGAAAATTCAATACTGTCACTAGATGACGAAGCCATATCAGACTTTCTGGACGCTGCCGCATTGTTTGACTGATAAATCTGGCTGACTGCATTATACGCCTCTATACGCATACAAACCGCCTCGCTTTCCTTGTAGCTTTTAGCCAAACCAAGAATTAAAATTACAGCTTATGGCCTGACTCTTGATTTAACTTCTTGTGAATGATATCGGACGGTATTGTAAAATTCTTTATACTTAATTTTGAAAATTTTGCAGGCTGCCTGCAATTACTTATCCAAAAAACGCATCCTTGCGTTCTTTTCAATATTTGATTTTACGCTCTCAACCGGTTTCTCGCTGTATGCGCCGCCAAGCTTGCTTGCCATTTTATTCCTGCATGCTTCGCAATACCTGCCGGTACGTATCATTGCGCCGCAGCTTTCACAGGATATGCCTACAGGAGAATTGTCCGCAAAATAAAGCCGTTCCTCCCTTACCCATTTTTCTATCTGTTTCACGCTAACATCACAGGCCTCCGAGATCTGCGACATTGTTGCATCTCTGTTATCACGGATATATTCTTTGACGATCTCAAACTCTTCCTCAAGCGCACGGATACAATTCGGACAAAGATTTCTGTAGCTTCCTCCAACATAATTAAACAAACGTCCACACTGCCTGCAATTCTTAACCTCCATCGCATTTCCCTCCCTTATGTCGTATCAGAAGCATGCCAGCGGTTCATAAAAACGCATCAAGGAGCAGGCTAAATGCCCCTGCCAATGCACAGGCATATGAAATAAACTGACTCAACACCGCCTTTTTTGAGTGCCGCCGCACACGCATCCATGGTTGCCCCTGTTGTATAAATGTCATCAACAAGCAATAATTTTTTATATTTTACACCACTTTGGTTAATAATAAAAGCATTTTCGAGGTTTTTTATTCTTTCTTTCGTATTTAATATTTTCATCGGCTCGGTCTTGCGCATGCGTGACAAAAGCCTGCCCTCGACCGGCAGTCCAAGCAGGCGTCCAAGATGCTCCGCAATCAGTTCAGCCTGGTTGTATCCCCTTTTTTTGAGCCTGGACTCATGCAGCGGAACCGGCACAACAGCCTGCGGTTCCCACAGCCGCAGCCTGTCTTTGCACGCGCGTGCCGCCTCG